>DCKO01000086.1 GCA_002320665.1 Micavibrio sp. UBA1672 | reverse complement strand
ACGTGAACGGGAGAGAATTCGTGCAGACATATAATAAGGATACTCGATTGTCGACATCGGAAAAAACTCGAATTACTCAAATTTACACGAAAAACTACATACCAATGTATGGTACGAATCACGCGAATCGCATGCCAGAAAATTCACTTATGGATAGTGACTGCTTCGTGGATAACTCTGTGAATGTATAAATGCACTCTTTTACACACAGATCATGCCAAGGTGGCTAAATCAGCATCACGGTTTTAGGGCTGGATAGATCGAGGGGTAAGGGTGTTGCGGATGCGTGGCTAACAGGTCAGCAAAGGAACGCTAAACAGAAAGTAAGGCGGCGTGATCGAGGTCAAGACAAGGTAGAAATAACAGGTACAAAAAAACCCGCCAACATGGGCGGGTTTGGGGGTATAACTTAATTGAAAGCCACAAAATAACCTGAAGAATACTTCGCTATACAATCAGCAATAAAGGTGTCTTCAAATTTTCCTTTGATAATAGTAACATCTCCCTTTTTCGAAACAAGAACGTTTCTTGCATAAGCAGTTAACATTATTTCCGATCTCATATTATTAACACCGACCTCAGGAATTGAAACAATTCTTGAAAATAATTCCTCTGTAGTGAGATCAGCACCTAAACTTTTCTTTAACCAATCCTCCTCTGAAAACACTACAAACATATCATTAATCAAGTCTAAGGTAATTGGCTTAACTTCAAGTAAAAATACATCCATAACTATTTTAGAAAGAAGCTTATTTTGTAAGTCAAAATACTGTGTATTATCAAAATCTAACCCAAGATACAAATCAGGGTGTTTTTTCAAGCTTTCCAAAGCATTAACAATTTTTGATTCTTCCATATTACATTCCTCTATTTTAAGGCGCAGGATTTGTATAAGATATAATAATTTTCTGCTGCGTTACAAGAGCAGTAAAAACAGGAAACGCAGAGGGTGGAATAAATAATTCATTACCTATTGTAGCAATTGGTGGTGTTTTCGTTGAAATTGGTATGCTCCTTATAACAGCTCCATTTGAAAAAAGAGCTTCCAAAGCCATATCGCATATATCTGTACGTCGTCAGAGTATTTTGGACACCGAGCATAAAAAAATAAGGTGTGCTTTTGGCTCCTTTGTTTGATGTTAAGCAGCTTTTTGCTGCTGATACAATTGTTTTCGTAAACACAGTGTTTTTGCCTTGATTTTGCGGCGCTGTTCGAGGATGTCACGTCCTCTCCCCAGCCATACATCTTCCGGCGTCAGATTGTTCAGGCTCTCATGATATCTCCTTGTATTGTAGTGGTTAATAAACTCTTCGATCCGGCTCTCCAGTTCGTTCGGTAAGTAATAATGCTCCAGCAATATCCTGTCTTTCATCGTGCGATGCCATCGCTCGATCTTGCCTTGCGTCATTGGATGATACGGCTTGCCGCGCGTATGATCCATGCCGTGATCGGCAAGCCAGCCTTTTAATTCGGAGGAGACATAACACGGGCCGTTATCACTGAGTAAGCGTGGCCTTTGTTTACGGCTCAGTCCTGCAACCTTCAAGGCATCTTTCAATGTTGCTGACACATCCGCTGCCGCCATGCCCGTACACAGCCGCCAGCTTATAATATAACGGCTGTAATCATCCATGACGGTCGAGAGATAATACCAGCCCCAGCCTGTGACTTTCAGGTACGTAAAATCCGTTTGCCAAAGCTGGTTGATAGCGGTTGTGGGATTATCGAACTTGTCTTTCGCGGATCTAACGATCCACGCCGGAGAGGTCAGGAGATTATGGTCTTTCAGAATACGGTAAACGGTGGCTTCGGAGACAAAGTATCCGCGCTCTTCGGTAAATCGCACCGCCAGTTCTCTGGGCGATAGTTCCGGCTCATCCAACGCCAGGTCAACCAGTGCTTTTCTTTCCTGATCAGGAACCTTGTTCCACACCGAAGTTGGACAAGGCTTTTGATCCTCCAGAGCATCATAGCCACCCGATAGATACCGATCATACCAGTTATAAAAGGTTGAGCGCGATATACCGAGCTTCTCACACGTGCGGCGGATGCCAAGGGCGCTGTCTTCGACAGTGCGAATGATCTCATATTTTGATGCGGCTGAATATCTCATATACCGTCCTCCCCATCCACTGACCCGCTTTTTTTAAGAAGACGGTGTTCAAGGATTTCTTCTGCCAAAGCCTCTTTCAGAGCGGCATTTTGTTTACGGAGTTCCTTGACCTCATTCGTGCTTGCCTCTCGCAGCGTATCGCCTTCAAGGCGCTTCTTTCCCGCTTCCAGGAACTCACGGCTCCAACGGTAATACAGGTTCTGGTGAATGCCTTCGCTGCGGCACAGCTCGGCTATACTTTCCTCACCGCGCAATCCGGCCAGAACAATGCGTATCTTCTCCTCGGCGTTGAATTTACGGCGGGTCTGCCGCTTGATATTACGGACAACTTTATCCGCTGTTTCTTTCGAGTCTTGTTTTTTGCTCATCTTCGTTCCTTTCAGTCTCTCGATAAGCCAAAAACATCACCTTAACAATACACCATCATCTGTCCAACTTGTGCTGACGGGGTACAATTTGGATTGTCGGATGAAGGGAAAATATACACATCTCCTATATCTTTTTGTTCATGCCTCTTAAGAATTTCCTTAAAAGCCTGATGAGATAAATAAATAGCTCTGTGCTTTTTATTCTTTGTCTTAGGTAAAATAATTTTATGTTCGTCAAGCAACACATTCTTCCATTTAATCGTTCTAATCTCTTCTTTTCGTGCACCGCTACTCAAAGCAATAACAACGATTGAGTACAAATATGGATTTTCTGATACACGGCAAGCCTCAAGTAATTTTTTTAGTTCATCCTGTGACAAAAACCTTACGCGTCCTTCTGGCTCTTTTAAGTTTTTAATCAAACTTGCAGGATTGCTCTCCAACCATTGCCAAGGATGTACAGCCATACTTAAAGCCGTTTGTAATGCAGATTTATAACGATTAACTGTTGCTTTAGAATATTTACCATCACGAGTTGGCAAATCTGTCATTCTTAACTTTTCAAGTTTTTCGGCGATCATTGTATCAGTCAAGCTTGATAGATAAAAATCTCCTAATTCTTTACTCCACCAGTCTAATATGTATCCTGCATCTCTGATGCGGCGAGGGTTCTCAATTTTTAGATGCTGCTTATAACGATCAATAAGTTCTGATAGTGTTTTCTTTTGCTTTTGACTTAATTTAAAACGCCCTTCTTGCATTTCTAATTCGATTTTTCTTGCCCAAGCTTTGGCATCAGTTAGTCGTTTAAATGTAGCTGATTGTGTCGGATGCCCTTTAATTCTTATTTTGGCACGATAGCTAAAATTCCCTTGTTCATTTACTCGCTTTTCAAAAGTTGCCATTTTTAGTCCTCCTTGATCGTAACGGTACAATAAGGAACATCAAGGAAATTGCATTCGGAGAAAAACCCATATTGTCTTCTTCCGAATTTCCTCTTGTCCAAAAATATCGTGATTTATCAAGAAGTCTTAAGATTTAGTGTCCCATGAGTGTCCCATAGAGGGGTGTTTTCTGAACTAAATCCTTGTAAACTGGTCGGAGCGGAGGGATTCGAACCCCCGACCCCCTGTTCCCAAAACAGCGGGTTATAAAACCCATCTATCCTCACAGATGATCATAAATGCATATATAACATATACTTATGCAGACATCGCTGGTCAAGATTACTCAATAATGATTGATATGGTGGTATCTACGTGGTATCTAAATAGAAAATAGATACCACCGATACATAGAAAGATAAGACCATGCCAAGCAAAAAAATTACAATTAACGCCGTTAAGAATATGAGTGCTGGAGAAACTTTATGGGACACCGAAACAAAGGGCTTTGGTTGTCGGATGCAAAAAGATGCCCGTACCTTTGTTCTAAAATACCGTAACGGCACAGGCCGAGGCGCAAGGCAGCATATCTATACTATCGGTAAGCTTGGATCACCATGGACACCGGATAGTGCAAGAGATGAAGCCAAACGCCTTTTGGCAGTTATAGCCCAAGGTGGCAATCCGGCACTGGAAAGAAAGCGGGATAAGGTTTCTCTTGATGTGCAAAGTGCTTTTAACGCCTTTATGGATGAAAGCCACGGCAAACGCGGAGAGCGCACTAAGGCAGAATATAAACGCCTTTTTGACAAGCATATAAAGAAAGAACTTGGAAAGCACCGGATCAAAGATATAGGCAAGCAGGATATATCCCGCATAGTCTCTAAACTAACTGATAGACCAGTTCTTTTTAATCGTGTGGTTATGATGCTAAAGGCCTTCTTTAACTGGTGCGAACAGGAACAGCACAGGGGTATCAACTCTAACCCCTGCTCTACCATCACGAAGTACAAGGAGAAATCACGCGAGCGTTATTTATCGGAAAGCGAATTGCAAAATCTTGGTAAGGCTTTGCAGGATTATGAGCAAGAACACCAGTTTATAAAGCCTCTGATAAGCCAGAAAGACAAAGAACCAGAAATCAATATTGTTACGCCTTATATCACAGCGGCAATTCGGCTTTTGATCCTGACAGGTGCAAGACGTAATGAAATCATTACCCTGAAATGGGAATATGTGGATTTTGAGCGCAAGCAAATGCGCTTGCCGGAGTCAAAGACAGGTGAAAAGGTTATTCACTTAAGCGCCCCTGCCCTACAGCTTTTATCCGAAATTCCGCGCATTGAAGGCAACCCTTATGTGATATGCGGCAAGAATGAAGGTGAACACTTGGTTAATATCAAAGACCCTTGGGGCAAGATACGCAAGTCCGCTGGACTGGGTGATGTAAGGTTGCACGATCTACGCCATAACTTTGCCAGTATCGGGCTGGCCTCCGGTATGCACTTAAAGGTTATAGGTACGCTTCTAGGGCATAAGAATATAAAGACCACAGATAGATACGCCCACCTTGCCAATGATCCCCTGCAAACTGCCAATGATGCAATCGGGAATAGGATATTGGATGCTATGCGCGGAAAATCCAATAAGGATAATGTGGTTTTATTAAATAAATAGGCTAGAAAAGACATGGCAAATAAAACTGGCTCGGGGGCAGATTTTATAATTGAATACAATGATTTTTTTAATCGTTTCACAGATGATTTTTGGGGGATACAAGAAACACTTCTAACCCAAAAACTAGATCAAGATACGAGGAGAAATATACTGGGGTATTTACAAGAATATTACGAAGCTTTACTAGTTAATGAGCAAGCAAACAATATAAAAGAAGACAAGCTTTTTCGCAAATTTTGTAAAAATTTAATTGAAGCCTCAAAGTTATATCAAGAAATTCATAGGACGCGCACAAATTATCCTAAAGAGAAACAGCTTGGTGTTTATGATGAAACTGAAAACGCACCGCCAGAAGAAAAATCAAAAGCCAATACCTCTAGCAATCTTCTAATTCAACTGAACTCAAAACTAAAACATAACAACCTTGAAAATATTATGGATGGTGTGATTTTTTCCTCATACGCATGCGAAAAAATCCTTAAGGAAATGGAACAAGATCATAAGAAATTGCACAAACCATTCGATTCATTTTTAAACAACATAGAGAAAATATTAGAAAAATCAGGAATTAGAATAACAAGTACAAAACCAGTTGATTCATACACAGATGATATGCTCACTAAGGAACAACAGTTTATTTTTAATCTATTGCTCAATATTCCTGAAATTAGAAAAATTGAAAATATAACCCCCAACAGTGCCGCGGCATTTCAAAAAAGAATTCAGAGAGCGCGAAAGCAAGACTAAACAGTCATTTTCATACAACGACATATTCAAGAACCACTTTTGAGGATGTGTCTTTATACGTCGTTTTGAATTTAACCTAACATTTGCTCATTGTTAATTTAACAGGAGCAATGAAATGCATAACATTTTATACCTAACTGAAAGGCAGCTTGCCGAACTTACGCACCGCAGTATCAAATCTTGGCAGAGAGATCGCATTCGAGGTGGTGGAATCCCCTTCATTAAATGCGGCGGAAAAATCCTTTATGATATGAGCGATATCGAAAAATGGATGAATGACCGCAAATTTAATTCAACTTCTGCTTATGCAGGAGGTGAATAATGACAAATTTTGAAAATCCAAGAAAAAAAACCGATAAAACCGATAAAACCGACATTCAGTCAAATCACGATTTCATGCGTGGAATATTTGGCGATGATCTGAAAGAATATTTGCCTGTTTGGTCAAGTTTAATGGGCAACCCGAAGAACGGAAAATGGTCGGGAATTGGGTGGCAAAAAGACGTGCCCGATTTAAGGCACGATTATAATAATTATACAACTCTTGCCACATATCGCCAAAATGACGAAGGGGAATATAGGCGACAAAAAAAATATTTTCACGCGCTTTATGCTTTTATGCTGGATGATCTAGGAACAAAAATCCCTATGGAAAGACTCACCCTACCCCCCTCATGGCTGATTGAAACCTCCGCTGGCAATTATCAGGTAGGATACATTTTGGATGTTCCTCTTAAAGATGCAAAACTTGCAGAAAATATTTTAGAAGCGATTATCAATGCAGGCCTTTGTGATGCAGGGGCGAAAGGAGCATTAAATCGCTTGGTTCGCCTACCCTTTGCCATAAATGGAAAAAAAGAGCCAGCATTTGTTTGCAAGCTAGAGCAATGGAATCCCGAGTTGCGATATAGCGTGGATGACCTTATCAATAAACTCAATTTAGATATGGATTCAGTTAATAAAGGTAAAGCTAAACCCTCAAGACCCGATGGACATGATGAAATATTTTTTGAATGCCCTACTGAAAACCCAGTGCTTTTGTCTTTGAACTCTAAAGGATTATACAAAAAGCCATTAGGCAATGGAGTACACGATATTACTTGCCCTTGGGTAAATGAACATACAGATCAAGCAGACGGTGGAACAGCATATTTTGAGCCTGACGATAACCACCCGATTGGCGGTTTTAACTGTTTTCATGCGCATTGCACAGATAGGAAAATACGCGAATTTTTGGAGTATTTGGAAATTGAAGCCAAAAACGCATCTATGAAAGCCACGATTAAATGCATTGCGGGTGAAATTCATCGCATTAGCGACCGCGCGGAGCATGTCTTGGCAAAACAATCTGGATTTTATCAACGCGGCGGTTTTATCGTCACAATTTCCAATGATCCTATAACTAGGGATATTTTTGTAAAAAATATATCTAAACCAGCCCTGCTTTCGTCTTTATCAGCGGCGGCATTATGGGAGAGGTACGACAAACGATCGGACAGGTGTGTAAGAATTGATCCTCCGCAAAAAGTCGTAAATATTGTATTTGATGCACCATCGTTTAAGTATCTTCCTGCTTTAAATGGTTTGGTACACCAACCATATTTTAGGCCCGATAGGTCTATTAAAAGCGAGGCAGGTTATGATGGGGACACAGGTTTTTTTGGAGTATTTGATACCAATCATTTTGATATACCCGAATGCCCAAGCAAAGCGGATGCAGAAAAATCTCTGAGTGTAATCGAAGAACTTCTGGCAGAGTTTTCATTCGCAAAACAGAACGATAAAGCGGCGGCGTTATCTGCAATTTTAACGGCGGCAATTAGACCAAGCATAATAGCTGCGCCAATGTTTCATGTCCGCGCACCGCAAATCAGCTCTGGTAAGTCATATTTGTGTGAATTGATAACAGCATTCGCAACACCTAGACGCGGCACACCAACGGCTTTCCCCTATGATGATGAAGAATGTAGAAAATTGTTGCTCGCTGAATTGTTACGCGCCCCACCTGTAATTGAATTTGATAACTTGACCTCTGATATATTTCCGCACAAAAGTCTTTGTACGGCATTAACATCCGAATTTATGACGGGGCGAATTTTGGGGGAATCTAGGACTGCGACAGTCAGCACGCGGACACTTTTTTTATCGAGCGGAAATAATGTTAGCCCTATCAAGGATATGACGCGGCGCTGTATAACAATCAATCTTGATCCAAAATGTGAAACACCAGCGGCAAGAGTTTTTAAAAATCCTAATCTCTTAAAGCAAGTGCAAGAAAATCGTGGAGCTTATGTTTCCGCTGCCCTGACAATTATACTTGCATGGATTAAGGCAGGACAGCCAATTTCAGAATGCATACAAGTAGCAAATTACTTGGATTGGTCAGACTTATGCAGACAGCCCTTATTATGGCTTGGGCTTGACGATCCTGCGGTGTCTATTTTTGAGGCCATGAATGATGATCCTGACCAAGAACTTTTGGGGAGATTGTTACATGCTTGGTATAAAGAATTTGGAACTACCCCGCGCATGGTGCGCGATGCCGTAAATAGAGTAAATATTCTTTCAAAAGACCATGAATTAAGTGAAATACTATTTGAGATTGCCAGTGATAAAAACATGATTAACAGAAAAATTCTTGGCCATTGGATAAAGCGTAATCAAAACCGCATCGTAGATGGAATGCGCTTCGTTTGTGCCACTGGAAACCGCTCGGCAAAAGCTTATCGAGTAGAGTTTGTTTCGTAGGTTTTGTAGGTTTTGTAGGTTTTTTATGGCTCGATTTAAATATAGAAAACTGTTTTTGAAAAAAGTAAAATTTATTGATATTATATTGCAATATTCTTTATTTTTGAACTAATGACATCCTGAAGCTTTTCTTTAGTTCCTACGTACATATGCTTTTCCATTACAATTTCTTCCCTATAGCCTAGATACGCTTTAAAAACACACATCCAGAAAACAAAATCATAGATAGAAACATTAGCATCACTAATAATCTCTTGCGCCCATTTTCGAGGATAAGATGCTTCCCAAATTTTGTAGGCTACTTTAGGAATGTTCCCAGACTTTAAAGTTTCCCATGCTTTATCTATTTCTGCCATCTCAAAACGATAGGATTGCAATTCATTTTCAAATGTCTTTTCTTTTTTTTGTTCAGCTTCCCAGTTTTCCCAGAACTTTTTGGCAAAATTTTTCCAAGGTTCATCAAGACTTTTTTTTGCATCTTGATAGTTCCCATCCTCATCTATGTAGGGAAACAAACCTTCTAGAATATACGCAACTTCAAGTAATGCGTTTTCATCGTGATATTCATTATTTCTATACCATTTATCAGCTAATTCTTTGAAAGCTTTATAGGCTGCGAGCCTTGGACTATACTTAAATTGCTGCCCTCTCTTCTCTCTCCAAAAGTATTTTTGCTTCTCAATTTCATCAAAAGTAAAAATTTTATGAGCTTTAGAGTCATATCTCAATTCTCTGTTCCAGATTTCATCAAATTGAGTTTTCCAAAATAGCCTGTCTTTAAATTTTTGAAAATTCATATATACAGGCCTTCCTTAAAATTTTTTATAATTACATTACTCGTTTATTATAAGTGTTAAAAATTGTAAACACAGTATTTTATTACAATCAAAGTTACTTAATCGAAGTTTGCATAAACTTTAAAGTGGTACTATAGTACCGTTAAGGAGTTTTGATTATGCACTTAGACACCGCGACAAAGAATGAATTGGCAATCCGGCAGGGTAAGGAACTTAAAACCCTTGCTTATGATCTGCATGAATTAACCAAGGAAATTCAGGGCGGCGATACTACGCATATCCAATCAATCTTGCTTGCCCAATCCATAACGCTTGCCTCTATCTTTGAGAACGTGCTGGAAATGTCTATACAAGCCCCTACAGCGCATTCCCGTATTAGTCTTATGCACCTAGCCCTCAAAGCTCAGGAACAAAGCCGAAAAACTCTGACAAGTCTAAACGCCATGCACCACCCAAGAGCCAATACGCTTATCCAGAATAACCATGCCTATAATCAGCAAATCAATAATGGGGATAGCTAAAAGTGACGAACGAACTATTGAACGGCTGGACACCGGAACGCAAAAAACGCCAAGCAGAAATGATAAAGAGCTGGAAGCCATGGGAACAAAGCACAGGCGCAAAGACCACAGAGGGCAAGGATATAAGCAAGATGAATGCCTATAAACATGGCTTAAGGTCAGAAGGGATTAAGGCTATTAGAGGGGCTTTGAAGAAAATTAACCCTTAATATCCTATATGCACCATTCCAGATAAATATTGAGTTGCTGTATCTGGTAGTTCTATTCTTGCTTCAATGCTTAACTTCCGTGATTGAATTTCAAACATAATTATGGCTTTCTCAAACTTTTTTTCTTTAAGTCTTAATATTATTAATACAATTTGAGCTTCGTTAGGCGATAGATTTCCTAGTTCAACCATTTTATCTAAATAGTGACAAACTGATAGAAAACTATTCATCCTATTTTTAACAGATAAAAAACCAATACTAGGCATTTTCTCTTTTGCTTTATAAGAATATTCTATGGCTCTTTCCAGAGCTTCTTCTCCTAAATCATCTAAAAATTCTTCTTTATCTAATTCAGTTTTGCATACACGGTTTAAAAACTCTTTTTTGGATATTATGTTTTTTTTCTTACAGTCAGAGTTTCCTTCTTCATTTTTTTCTGTGCTATCGTTTTCTTCATTGCTAAGCTTCATCACGGCAAAAATGGTTAAAGCTACAATTAAAAAAGTAACCAAAACACCTGTCGTTTCAGAAGGTTTTGCTTTGGCGGTTTGTTGATCTGCTTTATATTCTTCTAAGGTGCGCATAGGAGCGATCCGAACAAAGTTTTCCTTGTAGCGTCCGGTATCACCAGTATGAATAATTAACGTGCTTTGAAACTTACTATATTTATTCGCAGAGAGAGATGCATAAGCGTTAAATGAATAAAACGCAAAAACACAAAATATAGGTATCACTTTTTTAAAAAATATCATTTTTATATAGCGTCATCTTTAATATTTAATCTTCTTTGCGACTTATATTATATGTCAAATATCCAAACAGCCAAGCCGCTATAACATTCAGGACAAGCCAAATTTCTCTCGTTAAATGTATTGGTATGACTGGATTAAAAATCACAGCCAGCAAAATACAAAGCCATGTTGTGACTTTTGGCTTCCCATTTTGAAAATCAATATACGCAGTAAGTAATCCGCACACGCACACGCAAATCCTTAAAATAGAGTAATACCCATAGGGCATAGGAAACACTGCAATCAACGAAAGCAATATTACAAATATATAGGGTAATTTCAGGTTTTGTCTGTTCATTTGACCATCTACCATACATCATTCACATTTGTGATTATTACTGCTCATGCACTTACAACGCGTCTTATCTAAGCACTGTTCATATTTATCGCCTCCGAATGTCTCGTTATCTTCTATTAAGATTTTACACGTTTCCAAACTTTGTTCTCTGCAAAACCTCAAGTCAGTTTGAAAATCCCTTTGTACTTCACATTCTCTCTTGTCACTAAAAACACCGAGACATGTCTGATTCCAGATTTCATATCCTGTACCTATCAAAAAGAGCAGAATTATTAGTACGACTATTCCACCGGCAAAGTTTTTAAAACTTTCAATTGCCCCCACTTCTTTTATCTTTTTGTATAAGGCATACAAAAGTCCTAATACAAACCAAAGTGCAATTAAAATAGCTAATAGAAACTGTATTGTTTCCCACATAAAACCACGCTTAAAACAAAAGCCACCAGAGCCAATTCTCTGGTAGCTGGGATGTTTACAACCGTCTAACGAACGGCGCAGCGTATTCACGCAAGCGCTCTTATATTCCGCCGCCATCCCAACCCTAATTGAGAAAGCGACATCACGAATAACGGCCTGATGTCTTTTGACCGCGTTAGTGAGGTTGTAAAGCCCCAAGCTGCCCTTTTTCGACAAGCTCATATTCTTTGTATTCATAAAAACTCAGGATTGCAACAAATGATGCGGGACACTTGAAATTTGCCCAACGTGAATCGGCTTCTTATGTATATAAAAATTGAAGGGTACGGGGGGGGGATTTCTGTGGCACACTAAAAACCCTTTCGAGCATTTCGTGGCACACTCTTGGCACAGTTGGACACAAAAAAAGACCTAAAACAGCAACAAGCTACAAAAGATAATTCTTGATAAGCTATTGAATCTGTTGTTATTATCTATTGTGATTTGTTGTGATGATTTGCTTTGGTAATGCTCATAACCTGAAGGTCGCAGGTTCAAATCCTGCTCCCGCAACCATCTTAACCTGTTTTTCTGTATCGCCTGATTTACCAGGGTTTCCGGCGATTTCTTCGATTTGATCAAACAGTAATTTCTGCTCTGTTTTCGAATAATGCCCTCTGGCAGAGATGCCAAGAATACCCGCCAAATCCCCATGTAAATCAACAACCAATCCACCGTCTGATGGAGAGAGTACAATTTTATCAATGAGCGAACGAATCAATTGCGAAGCTTCCTGCCTGCGCTCACCCGTACCCAGTGATGCAATGAGTTCGGTGATTTCCTTGTGATATTGATTGGCAATGCCCGGATGCATCAAAACTTTAATTTCATCCTTTTCTTCCAACAAAGCTTTTAATTCTTTTTGACGCGCTTCATTCGAATGCATTTTTTCTTTTAGTGCCTCATTTGCATATCCTTCACAGATAGCATCAATCATTTTAGATTCTGCTTTAATCAGTTTTGCTAGTTCCTTCTCATATGATGCGCGCTTTGCATTATGTGCTGAACGCAATTCATTCATATGCCGCGTATATTCTTCACAAAAGACCTTGCAAAGCTCTTCATCCATCAAGTGGTTCTTTAGAGCGCTCAGGATTGCGCCCTCAAGCTGATCTTGACGAATGCTTTGCATGTTATCACACGTGCCTTTATTACGCGCTGTAGAGCATCCGTAGCGATCTTTTGATATTTTGCTAAATCCGCCGCCACAACACCCGCATTTCAGCAGGTAAGAGAATAAATGCGGTGGGCGTTTCTTGCCCCAGAATTCTTTATGCTGCTTTTGGATTTCACCTTGTTTATCTTTCACCTTATCCCAAAGCTCTTGATCAACAATACGAAGCTCAGGCACTTCGGTTCTGATCCAGTCTTTTTCATCATTCAAACGTGAAACGCGTTTTCCGGTGTCGGGGTTTTTGATATAGCGTAAGCGGTTCCAGACCAATTGCCCGATATAAAGCTCATTGTTCAAAATGCCTGTGCCACGTGAGCGATGCCCATATATGCTTGTCGGCCCCCATCCTTTGCCGGACGGCCCCGGAATTTTTTCTTCGTTTAATTGTTTTGCAATGGCTTTTGGTGATATGCCCGATAAATATTCACGGAATATACGGTTCACAATGGCGGCTTGTTCTTTGTTGATTTTACGTTCGCCGCAGATAGGCTCGCCATGCTCATTCCACTGTCTGATCACATCATAGCCATAACTTTTACCGCCACCGGATTTCCCTTTTTCAATACGTCCGCGCAAACCTCTACGCGTTTTATCGGCTAAATCTTTCAGGAAAATAGCTGACATCGTACCTTTCAACCCGATGTGCATTTCATTGATTTCACCTTCGGAGAGCGTGAAGATTTTGATGCCCATAAATGTCATGCGTTTATAAATACCAGCAATATCTTCCTGATCACGAGAGAGGCGGTCTAAGGCTTCGGTATAAACCGCATCATACTTTCCTGCTAAACCATCTTGAACAAGCTGCTGTACACCGGGGCGTAAAATCATGCTCGCACCTGATATTCCATGATCGGTGTAGCAATTCATCACCTCGCCACCTTGGGCTTTTACGCGCTCTTGGCAAAGGCGGATTTGATCTTCAATGGATGCATCATCCTGTAACTCTTCGGATGAATAGCGGGCGTAGATAGCAACTCTAGTCATGGCGCTCTTGCTCCTGTCTCAATGTATTTTGAATAGCGTCATTATACGCTTTTTCGGCAGCATTGCGAGCAAAAGACCGTACAATTTCAATTATTCTGGGATCATATTTGGAAGTTGCTTTGTTAGAAGCGTTTTTCTGATGATAGGTATTTGGCGTATTATCCCAAATCACAGTTACCCCCTTTCGTTATTATGCAAGCATAACAAACCGCGCCGATGGTTTCGGGCGGGTATGCTTGGTTTTATTATGTTTGGATATTATTCAGGCAGGTGTTCGCGGAAAGGAGAAATACACGCTTCGCCGTATGCGTTAAGACCTGTTATCTGTGTTGAGAATGATGAGCGTATCAAAAATAAAAGAACAATTCAAGAACATTGTTGTTTCGGAAACGCTATTATTTTGTTTTTGAGTGCTTCGAAAGAGCTTCTAAAGTCGTACTTTCACCGCGCCACGCATCCCACAACGGCATGAACAAAAGCATCGGTGTGATATCAAGGCCTTCTGCGAGTTTAAAGAGTGTTTCGACTTTTGCCATTCTGACATCTGTTTCCAATTCTTTGATGCTAGATAAGCCAAGGCCGGAGCGTTCCGCCAGTTGTTTTTGCGTTAAACCTTGTCTTTGACGCAGCGTTTTAATCAGTTTTGATTGCTCTGTTTTTATATCCAATGTGACGCACCAAGATATTTGTCTAAATGGCTCTTGTCATTTTTAGCATTGGTGTGATAGAGAATATATAAAGGTACTGAATACAGTACCTTTATCAAAAAGAGTACGGCATCTTTTCCCACACTGAATAATCGAGATGCCGTACTCGCCTATAAAGCGGGAAAGGAGTTGTTTAAATGGATGATAATCACGGTTCGGCAATGTTGATTGCCTATATGTTTGTCGCGTGCAGCGGTGCAATTGTCGGGTTTATTGCAGGGTTAATATTTTGCTGGGTGTTTTGGAACTAATTGTTCTTTATATGGGGGTGTGCCCAAAAAATATTTGACAAATATCTTGTAATATGGAAATAATGTTTGTCTGAATAGATTGTACACATATGTCTAGGGATAATGAAAAGAACAATAAAAGTTCCCTCATAAAGACAAAATTTTAGCTTTATTAATGTTGGTAATCGCTCCCTTTCTTGATGTAGGGAGCGCGTGCGTATGCTTTTGAAACCATATGGTGGCTTGTGCATATGTCACTCTAAAGGAATGGATGGAATATGATACTTAAATTTGGATCACCTTGGGGTGATGCTAAACACACCTTTACGAAAGTCGATGTGCTTCCTAAAGATAAGAATGTTTTGGTTGCGCATTTTGTGGCTGAAGATGAATTCGGCCAGCGTATGGAGGATTACCGATCTTATATGGGAGTACAGCGAGAGATTGCTATGCAGTTATGTGCGCGTGCTGAGCATCCTGCCGAAAAGACGGCTTCGTCTACTGATGCACATGAAAAGTATAATGAGAGTATATTAGAGGCAAATACAGCAGCCTTTTATGCTTTAAAAGAAGCGGCAGCAGAACATCCAAGTCTCTCATTAAAAGCGAATCCTCTTCTTCCACTGGGATATCATATTGGTAAGGATGAACATTTTGCTATTGCCATCGACCATTTAATTAGAGAAGGGCTGGTTTCCGACGATGATTTTCCATTTCATTTCATAGATGATTGGTCTTCTCAGGGTACTCATAATCAGCCGCCATCCGGAAATAATTCTGCTTCTGATCTTTCTCTATAACCTTATCGTGTCTTGAATATAATGAGTTTATTGTTTGAAGTCGGTATCATTAAATGATGGAAAGCTTTCCGGAATGGTTAGGCCTTTTTTGACTCTTTCGGGAATTCTCTTATCATCGCGATGAGCAGTAAAGGTGTTTTCTCCTTCAATAGTGTCTTCTATTACTATTTTTCTGGTGTAGGCATTCCAATCATAAAAATGATAAAACATTACCCCGTCCATAACGGTCACGGCGGCACCTTGAAGTTTTGTTAAGTGTGTTTGGCGTAAAAATACCCCTCGTGAGTCTATGTCATTCCAAACTAGCCGTTGTTTGGGGACATCCGCATCCCCAAGAAAATTTATAAACCCATTATATGTATATGCTTCGACTCTTCCATCTACATGATATTCATATTTTTCTGTTGTTTTTAAAATGTTCTCCGCAGGCTGATAGATTATATCTAATATCCCAGCTATGATATGGTTTGGATTGGTTGTAGCAGCCTTGAAAGTTCGATATTGCCCCTCAAGCTTTTCGTAATTATAACCGGATTTATTTTTGTAAAAATGGTTTATGCTGTGGAAGATTGCTTGATCGTTTGCGTAAAGGCCTGAATTATCCCATAAGGTTAGGGTTGAATTACCTTCATTATCTTGATGCTCATAAAGCACCTGAACAAGCACATCAAAAATTTCAGGTGTTACCGTTCTCCATAAGTTTTTCGGGTCTTTTCTTGCCTTTGTAATAGGCGTTTTATTGCTTCGGAGAAGAGCGTATTTTTCGTTATTGTAAATTGATATTTCGGATGTGTTGCTGTTCGGTGCGTTGAGTACGATGTAGCCCATCTTTATCGCTCTATCGTAATCATTGAGAATGTGTACGACGTTTTCTTCGCAGTGTTTTAATCGTGGCAGTGGTTTGTTTTTCATATAGTTTCCATGTGGTATAAGCATCGTACGCTGATATGGATCGAAATCCTTAAAAAAGGATTTAAGTCAGTTCTCCGTGTTTTTCAAGTCAATTCTTTGAGGTGTTTATCCTCAATAGAGGGATGCGGAAACTATTTTTTTCAAGATGTTGTCGGAAATAATGATGCTAATACAAATGGATAGGGCGGCTGGGATGTGAGAGTATAGACATGTGAGGTTGGCGCCTTCCTCTGTTTTGTTATTAGAAAATGGAGGCAACAATGATCAAGGAAATGGAAAGAAAGACTATACTCGTAGCAAGTGATGAAGAGCTGCAAAATAATAAATATATGAAAAAACTGAAGGCAGCAGTTCGTTTGTTTCGTATTGATCAAAATGAATGGAAAGATTTGATTCAAAACATGCTATTGTTCGCAGACGGTGCGGGGTATCGGTTTTATTTTCCAGACGGACAACCATACGATATTCCTTTGGTTGATGATGTTTGGAAAAATGCTGATCGTTATATCAGGGATTTTATGATGTATGAGCGTTGTAAGCATATAGAGCGTGCGCGCCTCATTGATTTATATTTCCGTGTTATGATCCCGACACTGGCGGAAACTTTAAGCTTAAAACACTAAATAACTTCAGGAAGATGCTTGCCCAAACATAGCATCTTCCATTTTTAACTCTGCGTCATAGCGTGCGTATGAGTGAGGCGCGGATCGTATTCAATGCCGCGTTGTTGATAGGCCATTTTGATGGCGTGGCAACGTTCGGTTTCGATCACTCTTTGCAAATTACCGTATTTTCTATGAACTTCGACTTCCGGCTTTTCGATACCGTCGCGCTTTAAATCCCTGATCCAGCGTGACTTGTTTTCCTCAAAGTCTTTATCCAGTTCGGTTTGCATTTCTTTGTATGAACGATTGATCTGCCGCACCTCTGCCGCCAAGAATTCCTTTTGCTGGCTTTGTTCACGTGCATTTTGTACCAAATCATATTGCATGCGCCGTCCTGCAACTTCGATTTTTTTCATGCGGCGCTGAATGCGTGCATCCACGCGTACTTCGGCGAGGCGCTCATAATCATGTGGTGAGCTTTGCGAGAATTTCATTTCTTTGGTTGAGGCTTGTTTGACTCTTTCCAAATTTTCACGGAAGAGTTTTCGCGCTTCGGCATGTATCCATCTCTGGCGGTGCTTATCGCAGTGGCTTTGCATCTGTGTCTGTAACTTTTGACTGCGCTCTTCAATGATACGGATCTTGCTTACAATTCTTGGATCATCTAAAATCACCTTAATGTTTTTCGGGTCTTTGAGATCAAATAATTCTTCTATTTTCATGGTTGCGTCTCCTTACGGTTGGTTTTGATATTTATCCATATGAATAAAAGCGATAAACGGGCAGCCGGGCACATAATGATATTTTGCGCCATGAAACCCGACATAGCGGCAATCCCTGTACACCACATGTCGATAATTTCTTTGAAATGTGTATTCCAACAGCACATGAGGCATGCCGTGAATATGCGTGTAGATATATCCGTAGCTCAAAGGCAGAACAAATAACAAAACCCGATAAAGCCTGATCAAACGGAAAGGCAGCATATCCCAATCCATTTTCTTTCTGGCTTTGCGGTATGACACCACCTTGGCGCGGCGTTCAAACCGCGTAAAAATGTTGCGACAATATCTGAGTTTGATGCGGGTGCGTTTTTTCAGTTTTTTCTTAAAAAACGGATTGCGTCCTTGCCATTTTTTAAAAGGCCACATTTCACCGTAATGGACATGATCAACGACTATAGGCGGCTCACCCACAATGCAGAGCGTGCCGTTTTTACTTTGGATAAACTCATCGGCTGTTTTTAACGCGCGTCCTTTTTCTCCGGCGCTGACACTCACCGCATCTGAATGTACATTCCCAAGCTGAAACTGCTCGGTAATGACCGTCATCATGCCAAGGAATTTGGATGTAAGTTCCGCCATTTTATAAGAGGCAATACCCATATAAAATTGGAACTCGCATTGATCAAGTAAGGTCTCCAAATCTTCTTTGGAATATGTTTTGATAAAAGCGGCATATGATTGCAGGAAGAACCACATGGACAGTCCATATTCACGTAGCTCAGTTAAGCGCCTGATCAGGCCTTGCACATGCATGTTAGAAACTTCATCCAACATGAATAACACGCGGGATATGCCTTTACCTGGCGTGCGCTGCATTTCATATTCGACCATTTCCTGGACGGCACACCATGTGAGAAGACTAAGCCACGGCGCAAATACGCTCATACGGTTCGGATCGGCAATCAGATACAGCGTGGCTTTTTTCATTTTCAAATCAAAAAACCTGAAATCACAGCGGCTGGTGCATTCGGCTAAATGCCCGCTGCTGGCGTAAATATTTAGAACTTGGATCGCACCTTTTCTAAAAGAATTCCAATGCCCGCTCTTATCATCACTATATTTGGTCTGATGCAGCTCTTCGGCCATTTCTGCAAGATCGCCGTTTAGAATATCGTCATGACAGAGCGCAATGGCAATCGCTTCATCCATTTTTTTATCACTGCGCAGCATGGATAAGATGTTGCTTAATGTGGCCTGCGTTTCTTCACATATTGTCGATAAATAAATGATCAAAAAGATAATCAAATCTCTTTGCCCGTTATAAAAATATTCATTATCGCTCTTTTTCTCAGGGATGATCTGAAAACCAAGGCCTTGCGCGTTGGTGATCACATCTTTGAGCTTTGCCGGGTTGCTTTGGCCTTTTTGCCATGCATCAGTCACTAAGATCAGTGGGTTGTAGCAAAAGGATGTCGTTAAACGATCTGCAAATAATTTGGCCGGATTAACGATGATAATCTCATGCCCGAGATATTTGCGTCTCGCTTCCATTGTAACTAAGGCTAGCGTGCCTTTGAGATCAATCACAAACATGGACTCGGCGCAGTGCAGCAGGTTTGTAATCACGTGATTGATCGTTTTTCCGCCGCCCGTTCTGGCAAAGGTTACGGCGTGTGTCAAAAGTTCATAAAAAATCGGACGACCTGTTTTTGCGCATGCGCCCAGAAACAGTCCTGTTGCTTTAAACAGCCCAAGGCGTTTTGCATGTTTGGGAGACATAAAATGTGCCGATCCGTGATTACCACTTGGGCGGTGCGCTCTGATGCGCAGAACTGTGTTATACGCAATGTTGGGAATGTCTTTGAGCAATTCCCAAAAACTTAAAACGGCGACCACGCCCAACAGGCCTTTGGTCACGATCCAAAAATCTGTGATCGGCTCAATGTGGTGTGCCCCAAGCGCCAGTAGTGCTGTGACCATCACGCGCCCTGTGAAGGAGCCAATACGATTATTCTTTTGTGATCCGTTGCTCATTGTTTATCTCGCATAAAAAAACCTGCCTTAATTCTAAGGCAGGCCAAGTTCGTTTTCGGGCGGGAGGGTGTTATTTCAGGCCGAGGATTTTTTGAGGATCAATAACGATCCATTTAGTGTTGGCGGGCGCTTTATCATTCAAAGTTTTATCGCGCCCCATACCAGTATTTCCATTTCCTGCTTTAAAATGAAACGGCATGCCATAGGTCTGATCACCGATTGCAAGGCGAATTTCTCCGCGTATATCTGTATTTGATGCGCCATTAAAATGGTTGATGCCGATAAACAAATCATGCAGATCAACGGCAGAGGTCAGTGTGACGGTTTCAAATCCGCCATCCGCTTTCGGGCTGCGCGTGAAGTCTTTATGATAATATCCAAAATCTTCCATGCGGTTGGAATAATACAAAACCTTTGCGCCGTGATGCGGGCGGATATAAAGATCAAGATCAATCGGCTCTGATTCCCACGAAATGCCAATTTCAACATTACGGGCTTGGCGTAAGATATCACGCGCTGGCGGTATCGTGCTGAGTTCACGCTCATAGATGGATTTTTTATCTTCCGGCTGATCAAATATTTGCACGGTTTCAACCTTATCGGTATCTTTACGCACATAATCATGCGGTACAGCTTTTGTGCCATTGGCAGCGCGGTCAAACACCGTTGCAAAATCATTGCTAAAACTGGCCAGAGATGATCCATGCCCTTCAATATAAATCGTCCATTGCCGCGTCACGTGGTAACGGTACTGATCAATCGCTGCCCATTTCATATCAGGCATTGCCCAATGAATGCGCGTGTTTTTAAGCAAAGCCTTACGTCCTTGCAAAGAGAACGGCGAAACTTCCGGCGGTGCATTAAAATGCCCGTCATCAGCGTATTTCTGATCGGTCATGCTCCAATTATCATTGCGTAGATCGGCATAAATTGGTGATCCGATCAGGATGATATCCGTATCTTCAAATGCGCCGTAATGCCGCCCAATGGTCTCAAGCAGTTGCGGTGTTTTAATCACACCGGCAACTGCACCGTCTTTCACAGGGATAGGGTTTTCATAGAAAGCTTTGAAGTCCAGCAAGAACGCTTGATTGGTTTTTACTTTCGTACGCGGATGATCGTAAAAATTTGAATCTTTCACCCGGAACACGCCAATGGTTTCAAAGCTGAGCGCATCAAGCATCAGCACTTTGTCACCACGCTGCGTCTTATTGATCAAAAAATCTAAAATATGCGTGCTTTGCTGTTTTAAGGCTGATTCTGGCTGCATAGGTGATAGTGCAATGATATAATCTTTGGCTTGTGCGTGCCCTGACCACGCAGATGTGAGCGTAATCAGGAGTGCTGCGATATTGAGAGGCTTAATCATATTCTGCTCCTTTTCGTTATGGGATTATTTCAATGATGACACAGTGCTTGCATCAAATCGGGCGCGCAGCCTTTTATGTTTGAGCTGATTGGTCGTGATGAAGTTTCGTTTTGTAGAATTGAGCGCTTTATTATCGGCTGTGAGCGTGTGATATTTATCTGCCACAGGCTTAAGGTCACGCTCCATGTCTTTGGCAATTTTTTCACCTAACGCATATTTAGGCGCTGTTACTTCTGTGTCGTGTGAATATTTAGCCAGAATATCCGAAGCTGCGCTGAACAAAGACCCACCGACAAATGCGCCTGTTAAAAGCTGCACCATCGTCAGAGTTGATGGATCAATGATGCCATGTGATGCGTCCATGATCTCACTGATATCAAGACCCGCGCCGATATTTTCGAAAATCAGGCTAAACAAGATCATCCAGACCAGCAGCAAAACGGTAGACATTAAATAGATAAATAACGCATAGCGGTTTTTGGCGCGGTCATTTGGCAGGTGAGCCTTTAAAAACTTAATTGAAAATGCGCCCACAGGTACTAATCCTGCCATTGCCCATGCCGTCCATGGCGCTTCGATAAACACAGGATTACCGCTGGAGAGAATGGTTGTGGCGATGGTCACAACTTCAATGGCTAAGACCCCAACCGCCATACCCATCATGATTAACGCTAACAGCATATCCAAAATTTTACGCCTGTTACGGGCTTTTGGATTTGGGATATCCTGCTCAATTTTTGCGGGCGCAGAAATGGTACGATTGGTTTTAGAAAGCTTATCACGCTGCGCTTTGATTGCTTTTTGACCGCTTTGATATATTTCTTCTGTGTCGGCTAACTCTGCCTTGATACGCATATGCTGCGTACCAAACACAGAATGATAGATATCCTCTAATCCTGTGTTTAAAATGCTCAGACCTTCATCGGCATTTAAAAATAATGTTTCTTTGATCAGTTGATCGGCCTGAATATTGGCTTGTTTCAATGCTTTTTCAATCGGGATTTGGTGATGCTTACTCATTGGAAAGACTCCTTCTTTGTTTCGTGGTGTTGCATCCAATTTAACCGATCACATCATCCCGTTCGGGCGGGATAGGAATATTCACCCTTGACGAAATTGCAAAAACGGGCGATTATCCGTCCATTCATCAGGACAATTGTATCTACAAAAATTTGAAACCAACGGCCTTACAGGGTCGTTTTTTTATGGGAGATTTTCATGACTTCATTCCAAGCTTTGCCACGCCTAAAATTAAGAGCTGTATTGTCTATGCTGCAAAAATACGGCGGTCTGTTGCAAATCTGCGCCGCGTTGTTTGAGCATATTCGTGACATGGTTATTTGGGCGTTGGATAGCGAGTTTTGTTTTTAAGCCGAGATATTCCCTCACGTTTGAAGATGTGCCCTGCATAACCGCATACAGCCTTTTATGGCACAATGACAAATCCGTACGCCTCTTCAACATATTTTACCCGTAAGCGTTTCTAAGGCGCTTTCGCCCAAGAAACTCTAAACAGTCCCCCACAAAATATGTATGACGCGCCGTTTCTTCGGCTCCGTCAGATATATGCCATGGCTGAGAGCAGCCATACAGTTCAACATCAAACCAAAAGGAGAGAAAAGATGACACAGACTGAAAACAACACAAACCACTATAATGCCACATCTAATCCAAAGCCGGATCGTATTGCAAAAATCCGCAAAGGCTCAGGCAAAGGGGCAACCTTCGAAACCGTTGGCGTCGCTTGGACACGAAAAGACGGTAGCATGTACTTCAAGCCCTACGGCAAACAGGTCATCGATCAGCCGATCTATTTGTTCGACACAACATCGAATGAGCAGAACGACCCCACGCAAGCCCAATCACAGGTCATGCCGGAATAACAATTCACATCACTAATCTTTCCGAGAGGAGCCATCCGGCTCCTCTTTCTATTTCTAATATCTTTTTTGGCTATAACCCGATAGCCAATATTCCATCCCAACTGCATTATCATTTTTTGATTTACTGCCGAACGATTTGACCATTTCTTTGACGGCTAATTTCGTTACTTTTTGACTGGCTCAATACCTCAATGACTTGACCACTTTTTATCTGACAACACCATTTCCAACAGTTATTCCGTTCCGCAAGCTGTGTTTTGTACTACGTCCAAAACGCTTGGCAAGGGAGACGCTGCGCTCTCCCGTTGCATCCCTCTCGCTAGACAAGTGCTATGATAGAATGGTCTATTTTACTGTCTATTGTGAGATAAAAAAGAAGAAGGCGTATTGCCTTCTTCAAATAGGGAGGGGGGCTTATCTTTTCTTTCTTTGCCCTTTGGTTTCATCTTGGCTTAACACAGACGCCGCAAGCGATTTTATCTCTTTCTTGGTCGGTGTTTTTTTACCTGACAAAACTTTAGATGCCAAAGTTGAAGTTTTACTCGATGATTGTTTTTTAGCCATTTTCTATCTCCATGCTAAAAGGGGTTTTAAAAGACAGGGGCATAGAGCTATCCATGCCCCTGATATTGATTTATGCGTCTACGAAAAAACAGAACGCTTTTTTGCCGTAAGCAGACGCGAACAAACGCTTACCGTTTTTAAGGGTAATGTACGGTCTGCAAATCTCCACTTTCCCCTCAGGCGGGGCTTTGGAGGGCGGCGGCGTTTTGGGCAAATCCGCATCTGAAAACAGAATGGGATCGCCCGTATCGTCGAAAAAATTGCTCATGGGGAATACTCCTCTTGTTTGAGCGTTGTTAATCATCTGGCCGTAAGGCCAGTTCAAACTTGCGCTACATTTGAGGAGTTGCTAGAATCAAAGGGTCAATAAGAAACCGTTCTCCGCATATGTGGCGTATGGTTCAGGGCAGATTAGGGCGCATCACGCTGCCTTTTTCTGTCCTTTTTTATGCTAATTTAGTTTGATACATCTCCTCTATTTTACCGTTATACAGATGCAGTAAGTCCGAAAGCTGAACATTCGGGTCACTGAAAAATATGTTTTGAACCAAGGAAACACTTTCAGGTTCAAGATCGAGCGAAGCGGGTTCTTGTTTTTTCCATCCACGCTGATTTATCTGTCGCCACAAATTATTTTTCTGGTTCTGGTTAATAATTTCCAATTCACCAGCCCGATAAAGCAGCGATGCAATCGAGGCTTTCCACTTCGGCTTTAACGCGGCCAGCGTGTTCAGAGAAGCGGACTCAGATAAATCCACACGAATATCCTCTGCGGGCATCAAAAGTTCAGCGGCAAAGCGGTTTGCTTCTTGCTCCATAGTGTCGCTGGGAACACGGTGAGCAAGCACATGAAAAAGCTCATGCGCCAAAGAGAAGCGCATCCGGTCGGCGGGGCGACTCTTGTTCAAAAAGATGGTTGGTGGCAAGTGCGGTACATTCATGCTCACACCGTCCACACTTTCATTTGTTTCATCGCCAAAATCACAAGGAAAGATCAAAATACCAGATGCCTCAACAAGGTGCGTGAGGTTTGGAATAACCCCACGTTCAACATTGTGGTATTGGCGAAATTTACGCGCAGCCTCTTCAGGTTGATTGGGTTGCGGTGATATAGCCTCGATTAGCGCGTTGAATGCGGCCATATAAGCGGGCAATCTGTCTTTGATAATACGCAGATGCAAAATTCGAAGGCTGATTTCGGCATTCAGGCGCGATAAAACCTTTGCCTTCGGCGTGGTTTTTCTAAAAAACGCATGAACGCTTGTTGGCACACCGGCAAGATGACCAGACTGATAAAAGAATGTTTTGGGAAGCTCTAATTTGTCAGAAAGCGAATCGACAAATTCATCTGAAGGGGAGAGCATACGCTGCTCTATTTTAGAAACATAGGCCTGCGTCTTACCTGTCAAATCGGCTAAATCCGTTTGATTTAAGTCTTTCAGGGTTCTTCCGAGAACCATCATGTCTGGATTAAAATCCGCAAGCATTAGTGATCTCCACAATAGTTATGGATCAAGCATAGCACTTTGGAAGGTTGTTGGCAAGACAACTTATACTAAGTTAAAAAAGGTAAAAGTATTAGATCTAGGAATATTTTTTAATGCTATTATGCACTTTCATTACTGCCGACTTTCACCTGCCCATTCATCAGCATGGGCAAAAGCCAATCGCGAAGCTCTTTTAGGCAAAGATTTTCTTTTTTGTTATTTCTTATTTTATCAAATATTGGCTTTATTAGTTCGTGAAATTTTTTAAGCTGACAGTTGTTTGGCGTTAAGCAACGAGACATGGTTAAGTCGTCTTTAGTAATCCCTTTGATAATGCTACCAGTTGCTTGCCTTTTAAATCTTTCAATTTCTTGAATCAGAATGAAATAAATCAATTCAGATAGTTCTTTTTGTTTAGGCCTAACAGCTGCAACACCACGCCCTAAACAGAATTCACTTTCAGCATAAACTAAATTGCCAATAGTTGCTCTAATACACAGAACTAAATCATCTTTTTGGCATAATCTAGTCGGTTCCGTTGTGTAAACCGTTCCATACAAAGCGCCATTATTGTAATCTGCAGGACCATTGAGGAGAGGCAGCCCCTTTTTATCGTTATTATATGTTTCACCTTTTGGAGACTGACCCATTATATTTTGAGCTATACTTTGCAACTCTTTAACTTCCCAACCCTCAGGAATTTCACGCTTGAGAGTTTCGTTATAAGCCATCTTGCCGCCAGATGATTTATAGGGCTTGCCGTTTTCGTCAGGAAATTCAAACTGCACGAACCAATAATCATAGAGTGTCTTGGCCATCACCTCTAATTCATCATTGATCTGATTATTTAGTTCAATTTTTTTATCAAGTGTTGCAAGAACAGCAACGATTTTATCTTGATATGGTTTAAGCGGTATTTTGAACTTTAAACCTGTGAGGTACTCAATATTAATATTATCTTGAATGCTACCGGATGCAGAGTTTTGAATAGCTCTTCTAATGTATGTGAACACGTAATGCATAAATAGCTCAGAAGACTCTTCTGGATAAGCATTAAATCCAACCACACTATCAGGAAAACACATCGGGTAATCGAGCAAAGCTGTTTCAGCAATATTTGCCGCAATCGTTATGCACAAAGTATCCTTAGGCCATATTTTACTCTGAGCTAAACCAAAATCATTATATGTATCTGTGTGTCTATTAATGAATAAATTGGCAGCTTTAATTTCACCAGTTTGTATTAAAGGATATTTTCCATCATCAAATAATGCAGGATCATTGCGCGGTCTGTGACGAGATTTACCTCTATTAAAAGCGCCCAGATCATTTAGAACCTTGTCTTCCCAATGTTCATTAAATTTGGATGCATTAAATCTCATATTTAAGCCCTGCCAACTGCTTTTGAATTTCGGTTTCAAGACCTTTTGACTGGCGGAAAAGATTATTCAGATTGTCGGTGAAGCCTTTCATTTTGGCTTCGAACTCATCATGGGTGATATCCGAATATTCGATTTTAACTTCGAAATACTGCCCTGCGCTGAATGAATAGTTTTTCGCCGTAATATCCTCATAAGAAACAACCACGGAAAAATCATCCACGGCCTCTTTGCCGTTAAAGGTGCGGATGATTGTATCCTCTTCTTCATCGCTTAAAAGCGTCTTCTGGTTCTTTCCTTCTTTAACCGTTGTGCCAAGACCGGATGCATCAATCAGGACGACATCGCCTTTATTACCCTTATCAATAAAAAGGATCGAAACATTTGTGCCTGTTGTCGCAAAAATATTGCTGGGCATGGATACAACACCAGCCAGCATTTTTTCATCAACCAGCTTTTCACGGATTTTACGGTCAATGCCTGATTGCGCAGTAATAAATCCGGTTGGCACAACAACCGCCGCCTTACCGTTCGGTTTTAGAGAATAAATAATATGTTGTAAGAAGAGATGATAAATCGCCATCCCTTCTTTTTTCTTGGCCGGAACTTTAGGGATACCCGCAAAGAAACGTACATGATTTTCTTTGCTATCCAAATCATCACGGAAATCACTGAAATCCATTTTAAACGGCGGGTTTGATACGATGTAATCAAACTTTTTAAGCTGCCCTCCCTCTTTATGATAGGGGTGTAGCATCGTATTACCCTGAATAATATTTTGAATGGAATGAACAAGGCCGTTCAAAATAAGGTTCAAGCGCAAAAGGCTGGATGATTTTTGTGAAATATCCTGCGAATAAATACTGCATCGACTTTCACCAATCGCATGAGCAATATTCATCAAAAGCGTTCCTGAACCTGCCGAAGGATCATAACAGCTTGCATTTTTAATTGTGCCTTGTTGATCCTCCGGCACGAGAATAGCCGCCATAATTTTAGCCACAGCGTGCGGTGTATAATATTCGGCATATTTACCGCCGCTGTCTTTGTTATAATCCTTAATCAGATATTCAAAGATCGTGGCGTAGAAATCATATTTCTGCGTAAAAATATGTTCAAAACTGAACTCAACTAACTTGTTGATAATGGCAACGCAGAACTTATCACGCTTTGAGGTATCTGTAATAAACTCGCTCACAGGGTCAAAAAGCGTGACCTTCGCGCCACCATCAGTTTTAACTGAGAAAATATCGTTATTATTGATAGCTATATCGCGCAGCGTATCATCAAACAGCTTCGCAAAATCTGGAGTGTTCTGCTTTTCAAACAACGTGGAAATGAAATGCTCAGGCTTTAAACGCGCTGTATTTGGCGGCAGTTGCAGCATAAGCATTTCAAAGTCATCTTCGCTCAAGGCTTTGACGGCCTTCTCCCAATTCTCAGCATTCTTGATACGATCATCTATGCGCTTTAATTCGAAAGCGAATTTATCGTTCAGGAACTTATAAAGGAAAACCTGCGTAATGATTTTAAACTCATTACCATCATTGCCAAGACCTGCCGAGGCGCAAACGCCCTTTAAGCTATCAATTAGTTCTTTAGTTTTTCTTTGAAAATCTTGCGTTACCATGTATGTGACCCGTTATTAAATTCGTTCATATATTCCTGAACAACCAGATTGTTGATGTATCTTGATGCATCCGCATCAAGTTTAATATTTTGCTTGGCTTTGAACTGGTCAATGACAAGCGGCATCGTCAGACGTTCAAAATAGCTTTCATTATCCAAGATTTGCGTGTTTTGCAGAACTTGCTCATCCGCCAGTACTTTCACTCCGCTTAATGCCTCGTGAATGCGGCGCTCAGATTCAGAAAGAGCCTTTCTCTCTAAAAGCCGCTTATGAATACGGGCATATTTGGGGTCATCGCCGTATTTTGATTTTAGAAGATTATTTTGGCGGTTTAGCTCAAGCACACGCGCATGAATTTTATTGAGGCTATGAATATTTTTATTCATTTCGTCTTGCGTGACTTCATTCAAATTTTTCTTTTTGAATAGACGCTCAAGCTCTTCCTTCAAAGACACAAACTCAGGGTCTTGTTGGTCAAAGTTTCCGGCTAACGCCTCACGCGTTTTGCGAAGTGTGTTTTTCAACTGATCGGCAAGGACAAGCTCTTCCTCGCTTATCTTTGTAAACATGAAAAGAACGTCTTCCAGAGCAACATTCAAAAGGTTGCTATTGTCATTACTGTTCTCGATTTTGTCTTTTAGGTTAATCAAATCAAGATGATTGCTGACCTCGCGGTAAAGCAAGTTCAGCTTGTGAAAGTCCAGTTTTTCCAAAACGTCAAAATGGCCAAATAACCGAATAAGGTTATAAAGACCTTTCGCATCGCCTAAGGCTTTCTTAATCGCCTGTATCTGCGTTCGGTCTTGTATTTGACTGATTTGCTGTGAGAATGTTTCCGCATTTGTTGTGTCGAAGCGGAAAAGAACGTCTTTTATGTTTTCAATTTCTTCTTCGATCTCTTCCTTGGATTTGAAGAGATTAGAGTAATGCTCCATTTCATCGCCAAGCTCTTCCTGAAGCTCGTCAAAATAGGCCTTATTTGTGGCATCAAATTCTTTACGAATATCTGCAAAGTCCACCACGTAACCGTAACGGAAATCTTTATAAGTACGGTTCACACGGGTAAGGGCTTGAAGAAGGTTATGGCGCTTAATAACACGGCCAAGATATAGCTTTTTAAGCCTTTTAGCATCAAAGCCTGTCAAAAGCATATTGTAGACAAACAAGAAGTCGATTTTACCTGCCTTAAAATCTTCGACTTGATCCTTACGTTCTTCTTTAGTGCCAATATCATGTAAAATCAGTGCGGCATTTCTCACTTGCTCATCGCTTTGCACAGCATCTTTAGCATACTTGCTTTCAAAAATTTCGAACATCTTTTTAGCTTGATCTGCACTATCACAGATAACCATCCCGCCGATGCTGTTATCCCCTAAAGCTATACGGCTGTTTTCAAAATCCTCTACGATATAATCGAGCATAGGCTCAACAAAACGTGGATGCGAATAGATCAGTTTTTTTTCAATATCGCCCTGAAGAACTTCCACCTCGTTCAGAGCTTGCTGCAAAACCATCTTATAGTTTGATGCTATCTCTTCCCGTATCAGTCGCAGTGTGTACCCATCAGCGATGGATGCGTTGTAATAGTATTTATGAATATAATTACCGAAAAGCGCCCGCGAGTTGTAATCCGTTCCTAAAAGGGGCGTTCCTGTAAGGCCGATCTTTATAGCGTTTTTATCTGATTGTGTAAGGTTTGCTAGAAAGCTTCCCTTTGGATTGTAACTTCTGTGAACTTCATCAAGAAAATATATGCGCTGAACATTCAAGTCATAGTCTTCCACCTGAACAACGTCAGGATCATCCTGAAACTTCTGAATATTAACCACCGTAATTTCAGGTTTTCCGGTTAGATTATGAATCACTCCAGTAGACTTAATGTCATTTGCAAATTCTTCACGGGAATTAATGCTGTGAACCACAAGGCCACGGCTTGTAAACTCTCGGTGCGCCTGTATCAGCAAATCAATTCGATCTACGATAAAATAAAACTTAGGAATAATATTTTTATTCTGAAAATAATCGGTTAAATGCCTAACATTGTAATACGCCAAAGCAGTCTTGCCGCTTCCTTGCGTATGCCAAACAATACCTTTGCGAACATCTTTCTCAAGCTTTTGCTCTATCCCTTTCGTTGCAAATATTTGCGGATAACGCATAACGTGTTTTTGCAAACCATCAGTTTCATTAACATAGGCAAATGCATATTGAAGCAAAAAGGATAAGCGATCCTTGCTAAACAATGAGGTGCAAATTCGATTGGTCGGTGCTTGCGGGTCTTTATTCGTTATGAACTCAGGGCTGTGTTTAATAACATTCAAGTTATTATCTTTAAGAATTTCATTTTCCAAATCATCATTTTCAGGCTTTAAAAGCTTTGTTAAATCAAGCGCTTCTTCTTCTCGAAAATAGTTAAATATGGGCTTCTGATAAGATGAAGACGCATAAAAAGCGCCTTCAATATATTGAGTAGAATTGTCGTCATACTCCATGTTATTTGAGAACACCATTAACTGAGTAATGTTTACAAACCGTCTAAACTTTGGATTTTGGAAACGCTGAGCAATACGCTTATGCTCAGCCAATACACCATCTTTGTTATTAGGTTTCTTAACCTCAATAAAACATAAAGGCAGACCGTTAATTACAAGGGTTATATCTGGTCTAAATTCTTCATCGCCGTTTTTATAAGTTAGCTCAGTGACAACATGGAAAGAGTTATTGCTGAAATCTTCGAAATCAACAATTTTAAAACCAGAACGCTCAGTAAGCATTTCATAGAAAGCTTGCCCTAAATCTTCGTTTTCAAGAGAAAGATTTATATCTTCTAATAGCCTTTCAACATCATGCAGCTCTGCATTTTGGTTAATTTTCAGAACGCTCTCTTTGAAAATAGACGTAAAAATATTTGTTTCTTCATCCCAAGCAGTATTTTTTAGTGGTAGATAGTTATATCCTAGCCGGGTCAGGTGCAGAATAGTTGGTATTTTTACTCTGGCATCTTCATTAAATTTCATTTTGCATGACCTGTGTTTTTTCTTGAGACAGAATAGCCTGTTCTATCTTGGGTATGGTAGGAAAATAAAGAAATATGGCACTAGCGGCAAGTGATAACTCTGATACATATTGTTTTATGAATATAATTCCTTAGGGGCGCTGCCCCTCGGCGCACTTCATAAAAAATAGACAAGGCCGTGGCTCAGTAAACTTGCGCCCGCACCAACCTTGTCGATTTTTTCTTCCGCTTGCACACCCCGTTTTCGCCAAAGGGCAAGGTTGCATGAGCAACCCATTCCCAAAGGAGGAAACAGCAATGACACAGTTTTACGCGCAGCCTTACGATATTTCGGCTACAGGGTTTTATTTTGAAAGCATGGAGCAATATGACGAAAAGTATTCTGTTTGTAAGAATGATTTTGGCGGTCAAGTCGAGGAATTTGAAATCCAGTTTATTGACGGTGAAACCATAGACGCGGAGCTTTTCAGAGCCTTGAATATAAGCCAGTGTAATATTCATCATTTCATCGAAAAAATTG
>DCKO01000054.1:997-9190 GCA_002320665.1 Micavibrio sp. UBA1672 | reverse complement strand
GATCGCGCTTCGGTTTCGAAGATGATTTCAGTGCCGTCAGCGCCGTCATAGTCTCTGGTGATGATATCCATGCGATCCAGTGTTTTTTCTGGTGATTTGGCCTGACATTCACTTGCGCGGAATGTGCTGAAATCATGATGACCTAATAGATGCTTTGCGCCTTTACGCATGGCTTCGATATCAAGAGGTTTTTTACATTGCCAAGCAAGGCCCTTATCCCAAGTTAAAAATGCAGCGCGGTTGATAATCCGGTAGCGGTAAAGCTTGTTTGTGGCGTGAAAGCGTGCGTGGAATTCATCATCAACAATTTCGCATTTCAGGATGCTGATTGGGCGAGGGCGCAAATGTGCATTAATAGCCTTAGCAATTTCAAATCCATCCATAGGCTTGGAGAATTCATCCAGATCGACATGAGCGATTTGTCCGCCAGCATGTACGCCTGCATCTGTACGACCGGCACCTTGAATAGAGATTTGTTGACCGGAGAATTTGAAAATCGCCTCTTCGATGGATTGCTGGATGGTCGGGATATTATCAGCTTGGCGCTGCCAGCCTGCGAAATTCGTGCCCTCATATTCAATGGTCAGCTTATAGCGGGTCATGAGAGCACTTGCCCGATTTTGATGTAATTTCCATTAAGCGCGGAGACAAAATCCATAGATTGTTTGCCTGCGGGCTGGAGTTTTTCAAGCTTAAGGATTGTTCCATTGCCACAAGCTATGCGTCCTGATTTGTCTAGAATTGTACCAATCGGTTTATCTGTGGTTTCTGATAAGGGTTTGGCTTCCAAGATTTTCAGGCGTTTATTATCAGCTTCACAAAATACACCGGGCCAAGGGTTAAGGGCACGGATTTGACGATCAATTTCAAGTGCGCCCTGATTCCAGACAATCTGTCCGTCTTCTTTTTTCAGGAGCGGGGCATAGGTGCTGTTTTTATCATTTTGCTTAAGCTTGTTTAGTTTTCCGTTGTGTATGATCGTATCGAGTGTAGAAATTGTCAGATCTGCTCCGATTTCTGCGAGCTTGTCGTGGAGCTCGGTGGCGGTCATGGTGTCTGTTATTCTGATTTTGCTTTTGGCGAGTATATCGCCTGTATCAAGGCCTTCATCCATTTGCATTATGGTTATGCCTGTTTCTGTATCGCCTTCGAGAATAGCACGTTGAATAGGTGAAGCACCACGCCAACGCGGTAAGAGGGAAGCATGCACATTCAGGCAACCATGTTTGGGGGCGTCTAAAATAGTACTGGGTAATAAAAGGCCATAAGCGGCAACAATAGCGATATCGGCTTTCAAGTTGGCAAAAGCTTGTTGCTCGCTTTTATCTTTAACCGATTTTGGTGTGTGGACCGGAATATCGGATTTAAGTGCCAAATCATGAACGGGGGAGTTTTGCATTTTCTGCCCGCGCCCCTTTGGTCTGGGGGGCTGGGAGTAGACTGCTATAACTTCATGCTGGCTATTGATCAGGGCTTGTAAAGTAGCGGCGGCGAAATCCGGAGTTCCCATAAATACGATGCGCAGCGGATTTTTGGTCATGGCCTTGCCTTGTTGGGTTATAGCAGATTTTGTTTCTTTAGTTTTTGTACGCGTTTGACCATCATATTCCGTTTTAGTGTCGAGAGATAGTCGATAAACAAAATGCCGTTTAAATGGTCGATTTCATGTTGCACACAATGAGAGAGTATGCCACTAGCCTCTAACTCAGCTTCTTTGTTGTTATAATCCAGATATTTGACACGCACAACCGCAGGTCGTTCAACTTCGGCATATTGTTTGGGAATAGAAAGGCAACCTTCTTCCATGACACTCATTTCTTCGGATTCATAAATGATTTCCGGATTAGCCATGAAGATCGGACCGGTGGTTTCTTCCTCTTCTTTTGTACCCTCTTCTGTGTCACTATCTTCATATCCCCGCTCTACACGTTTTTTCAAGTCCATGACCAAAACGCGGTTCAAAATATCAACCTGATTGGCGGCAAGGCCAATACCGGGCGCGTCATACATGGTCTGGAGCATTTTATCCATTTGCTTGCGGATTGTATCATCCACATTGGTGATGGGGTGTGCTTCCTGTTTCAGGCTCGCATGGGGAACTGTGATGATTTCGTAAGTGTCACTCATGGCCTATTGGATAATGGTTTTAGCTTGGTTGGTCAAGTTCTTCAATTTGTTCTAGCGCCAGTTCATTTTCCGAAAATAAAGCATTAAAATCTCGTAATACTAATCTAACTTCATTTTCATAGCTCAGCATAGTATTTACAATTAACTCTACTGTTGGTCTTAATTCTTCAGCTTTGAGGTTAGCATCTTCCGCATTATTGTAAATGGGTTGGTTTTTGTGATAAGAGTTTACCATATCCATGATTTTTGCTTTGTGCGCGCCTTCTTCAAATTGGGCATTTATTGAATCTCTTAAGGTGTGTACCAGAAATCGTTCTTTGTCATCCCAATTTTGTTCATTTTTACCTTTGTTATGAATTACATATTCTTCAATATTTCTATACGCTTCATAAGCACCTCTTGTTGAAAAATAAGGCAGCATCATTGTTGATGGGAAAAACTGAAATTCTGCATCTTCTTTCCATGCATTATTACCTGGGCAAGTGATATTAATATGGAATGCACGATATCCGTGGGATTTTGGTTCGGAGCAGTGATTATCAAAGGTAACGTCAAAGCCTTTCTCTGCCCATTTTTTTCGCAAAGGGTGTTGAGGGCTTTCCAGCTTAACCAATTTATCCATTAGGTTTGGATCTGCTAGCCAATATTGTGTGCCCCATACATCGTGAGTGTCTCTATCTTCAGTTTCTAATTTGGCGGCCAGACGTCGAACATCTTTTAGTCTTCCACAAGAAATGCAGTCTGCATAGCCTTTTGCAATATGTGGTAAAAGAGAATGAATTTTTGTTTCTATTTCTTCTACTGAAGCAGTTTTATTATCTTCCAGGCCAAGGAAATGTTCCAAAGAGCCATCAATAGACATATGCTCGGGGTTTAATCCTAAATATTCTACTAAATCATTCTCAACCTTAGCATATGTTCCTTTGAGTTGTTTTGCGTGACCAACACGTGTAGCGGCAACCTTAAAGTTACGTGAAGCAGAAGGGTCTTCTCTTATATCACTTAATCTGCGTGGTTCGTCGTTTTTTGTGCCGCCGCCCATTATTTTTCACCCGTAATTTTGTAATTTTTCCTAATATAGCAATAAATTGGTTAAGAAATCAATATTCTCTCTTGCATCGGGGATAGGCGGTGCGATATACAGTGCCCATATTCGATAAAGTTGAACCAGATACCAAAAGGGTTTTTAAAATGGCAGTGGAAAGAACATTCTCAATTATCAAGCCGGATGCAACGCGCCGTAATCTTACAGGGGCTGTTAATGCCAAGCTGGAAGAGGCTGGTTTACGCATTGTTGCACAAAAACGTATTCACATGAGCAAAGATCAGGCTGAAGGGTTTTATGCTGTTCACAAGGAACGCCCTTTCTTTGGCGAGTTGGTTGAATTTATGATCTCCGAGCCGGTTGTTGTTCAGGTTCTGGAAGGTGAGGATGCCGTTGCCAAAAACCGTGAGGTTATGGGGGCAACTAATCCTGCGGAAGCTGATGCTGGTACAATCCGTAAGGAATTTGCGTTGAATATCGGTGAGAATTCAGTTCATGGCTCTGATAGTCTGGAAAATGCAGGTATTGAGATTGCGTTTTTCTTTAACGATGACGAGATTGTCGGTTAAAGGCTTTCTATCCATTTTTTCAAATGGTGTTTTGTTTTTACATTGAGGTCATGTAGCTTTGCTGCGTGGCCTAATGCTTTTTCAGATTCATTTGTTTTGGCTGCTTTTTCTGCCTGACCTGCGATTTTGCTTAGGGCTATCATTCCGAAATTTCCGGCCATGCCTTTTAATTCATGGGCACGTAAACTTATTTTGGCAATATCTCTGTGTTCGATCAAAGACCCTAGTTGTTCGATGATGTCGTCGGCTTTGTCTATGAAGCCGTCCAGAAGTGTTTTGAGTTGGTCTTTACCCAAAGTCTGTGCCAGATTGCCCAATAGCTTAAGGTCCAGATAGTTCTCAAGAGGTTCGTCTGGTATTTCGGTCTGTGTTTCAGGCTGTGAGGGGCGGGCATTTTGATCTGCCTCCGTTTTTCCGGCTTCTTCTGTATTTTGTACTGGGCTTGGTCTGCTTATGGTCTGTTTTTCAGGGGTAGCTGAGGCCGAAGTGGTTTTTTCTTCCGGTTTCATGGCAAGCAGGTATTTCTGAATTTCAGTTAGCTCATTATCAGCTTCTTGTTTGCTGATTGGAACTGGTTTGGGCTGTGTTTCAGGCTTTTCTTCTAATTTTGGTTTTTCTTTCTTTGCAATAGCGGGTAAGTCTTCGGGAAGTTCCAGATCAGTTTCTTCTGGTTGCGTTAAGGGGGGCATATTTGTTTCTATGCTTGCCTGTTTATCAAGATCCGCATCACTCACGAAATGCTCTCGGTCATCAAGTTGTAAATCATGATTAACATGGGCAAGCGGGTTTTCAGGCTTGTTGATGTCTTTTTGCAGTATGTCTTCGGAGTTTTCTGACAAGATTAATTCTTTCGTTTTGGTTTCGTTTTGTACGGTAGCTTTTTCTGTTAGCGGGTTTTCGAATTTGCCTTTCGACGCATCATCGATAGTCTGGTAGAGTTTATCTGGATCGATCGGTTTTGCAATAAAACCATTCATTTGTGATTCAAAATAACGTTCAATATCCTCCAGCATTACATTTCCGGTTAGGGCGATGACAGGGATACTGGCAATAGAGCTATCTGGATGTTTCCTGATTTTTTTCGTTGTTTCTTCGCCATTCATGCCGCCCATTTCAATGTCCATCAAAATCAGTTCAGGGCGTTCTTTTTGGCATTGCTCAAGGGCTTCAGAACCATTTGCCGCTTGAAACACCATATGTCCATCTTTTTCCAGCAAGCCTTGGAGTACCTGACGGTTCATCTCATTATCTTCGGTTACAAGAATGCGCATTGGTTTTGTGTTATGGGTTGATGTTTGACTTCGGTTGTCAGTGCTCTCTTGCGTATCTGTTTGATTATCGGCAACTGGTAATGGGATCGTGAAATAGAATGTACTGCCTTCATTTTCCTGACTTGTGACTTGTATGTTACCTTTCATGGCTTCAACGAGTTTGCTGGAGATGGCTAGGCCCAAGCCAGTTCCGCCGTATTTACGGGTTGTGCTGGTTTCTGCTTGTGCAAATGGGGTGAAGAGTTTCTTTTGTGCGCTTTCTGAAATGCCTATGCCTGTGTCTTGGACTCTGAAGTTGATCAAGATTGTATTGTCTTGAGTAGTGGCAACTTCATTTTCATTTTTTACGCATTCGATATATATGGTGATGCCGCCGCGCTCGGTAAATTTAATGCCGTTGGAGACCAGATTTAGTAATACCTGGCGTAGACGAGTGGGGTCTCCCATAAGCTGGCGTGGTACGTCGGGTGCGACTTGTTTTGTAATAGAGAGACTTTTTTGCGCCGCGTGGCCGGATGTTAAGGTAATAATATCTTGTGCCAGTTGATCTGGGCTGAAGGGCATAATTTCCAGATCCATGCTGCCATGTTCGATTTTTTCAAAATCCAGAATATCATTCAAAAGCGCCATCATGGTTTCGCCGGATTTCCTGATTGTATCAATATAATTACGCTGTTTGTTATCCAGATTAGTATCCATGATAAGGCGGACCATCCCTAGAATACTGGTCATAGGTGTACGGATTTCATGGCTAACGACGGCCAGAAATGCAGATTTTGCCTGATTGGCTTTGTCAGCAGCGTTTTTGGCAATACGCATTTCTTCTGTGCGTTTGATTTCCCGCTCTCTGAGTTCTTTCATCAATTCGCGCTCTCGTTCAATGACACGGAGCAAGCGGGCTTGATCTGCAGATTCTTTTGATTTTTGCAGGCGGACCAGATTTTTTTCTTCTTGCTTCTTTTGGGCGCGGATGCGCTGGCGTTCGATTAATATGTCTTTGTAGCCATAAATAAGGCTTAGTCCCAAGAGGAACGCTTGCGGCAACAGAGATATCCAAAAGGCATGAATTGTCCAGACATTTACCGCTATGATATTCATATTGGCCATCATGGTGATAATCATGGCAAAAATGCCTAATAGCCAGACCAGACAATAAGAAATCGTGGCTGCGCTATTATTGTGTTTGGTCAGAATACACACCAGAATATTGCTGAGCATTACGAGAATGCTACAACCTGCAAAAGCGAGATAGCCTATATTTTCTGCTGGAAATACGAAAATATAGATTAAAGAGGCGATCAACATGAATCCGGCTAGGCCGGCTAAGGCGTAATTCTCCAGAGGGTAGCGACTAATTGGAATTCTTACGAAGAGTTTTGTGGCCAGTAAGGAGAGGATAAATGTTCCGCTTAATACTATTTTGAACAGGATACTATGATAGGGCAAGGATGAGATAATAAATCCATCCATTAGGAATAGGCTAATATAAAATAGTGAGAAATATCCGATTAATGGTAATGTTGGCAAATACCGCTTGAAGAAGAAAAAAGCTGTGAAAAAGGACATAACCGAAATAAAGAATACGGCTATCCATATATCATAGCTTTGTCCTTGTAATAGGATCTCCAACTGTTTGGTTTGGGTTTTTATTTCCGGAGTTAAAGTTAAGGGCAGGCCATCATCGCCTTCTATACGGGCTGTGAAGATACTCAGGGTTCTGGATGGAATTTTAAGAGGCAGAGCATTGCTGGTGAAGAAGAATTTTGTGCTGTAATCTACTGATTGGTAGAGTTTGCCGCTTGTATAATTTTGTATATCGTATTTTTTGATTAAGCCAGATCGTCCATTGCCAAGATTACCGAAATCTAAAACCCAGTCTTCGGTATCTGTATCATTATAAATAGAAAATACCAACCAGACCGGATCGGGTATTTTGCCAATATACAGGACATTATTATCTTGTAATTCACCGCGTTTATTGTCTTTATGTCGCGAAATTAGGATCTCGGGGGTTATTCTGCCGCTTTTATCAATGGTCATATAGGCATATGGGGCAAGGCTCTGTATTTCGTTGATACTGCCGAGTATTAATGTATCGGAGGGCAGGGAGTTCGCCTTGTTTTGTGCCATGGCGGTGGCGGGTATTACCGTTGTAAGCCACATAGCACAAAGAGCGGCCAAAATACGGTGTAATTTGGCGTATCGGTGGATTGTGGCTGTGATAGATCCTGTTTTTGTTTTCATATGCCCCGGTCAGGATGTTAATTTGCCTAAATTAACGCAGTAATAGCCCTGATAAGCATTTTGACCGGAAAAGGTTAAGTCTTTATTTAAAAGAGCTTAACAAAACCAAGAGCAAGGCCGATTAAAACGATGGCTGTAGCGATACAGCAATATTTTGTAGCAACGGTGAATTTGGCCCACATATCTTGCGCGTCTTTAACTTGTTCTTCCGTAACTTCGACGTTTTGTATCTCTGCCATGTTTTCCTCTGTACTTGGTGGTCGTTAATTGGATCGTATTTTATGTGGATAGTAGCTTGTTTGCAACGAGTTTTATGGCCTCGGGATAGGCAATGTGTTCTTGCTCTAAAACGCGCTGGGCCAAGGTGTTCGGTGTATCGTCTTCAAGGATAGGAACGCTCTTTTGTACAATTATAGGGCCTGAGTCCAGTTCAGGCACAACATAGTGAACAGTGCAGCCTGCTTCCTTTTGGCCATCATCAATAGCACGGGCATGTGTATTTAGACCTTTATATTTTGGCAAAAGAGAAGGGTGGATATTCAAAATACGATTTGGCCATTTTTCAATAAAGGGGGCATTAAGAATTCTTAAAAAACCGGCTAGGATAATTAGGTCAGGTTTATATGGTTCAATTCTACTGTTCATTTCATTTTCGAAATCTTTGCGGGAAGAATATTCTTTGTGATCAACTACTTCGGTAGGGATGTTGTGTTCTTGAGCGTAGGTCAGGCCTTTTGCATCCGGGCGGTGTGATAATACGAGCGCAATTTCAGCTGGAAAATAAGGGTCTTGGCAGGCTTTGTGGATGGTAATCATGTTACTGCCTCGTCCTGAGATCAAAATGGCGAGTTTTAGTTTTTCGGACGTATCGCTCATTTGATTACCTTAGGGCTCCTAAGACCACGCGGAGTCTATATTATCCAGAATTATTTTATTA
>DCKO01000054.1:0-686 GCA_002320665.1 Micavibrio sp. UBA1672 | reverse complement strand
ATATTATCCAGAATTATTTTATTATCCGAAACGTTTTGTTTTTCTATAATTCCGATCTCGAAAACGCTTTCTCCGCTGTTTTCCAAAGATTTTTTGATTTTTTCTACATGGTCAGGTGAGACAATTACAACCATGCCAATACCACAATTTAAGGTACGCGCCATATCGTAAGATTCTAGGTTGCCTAAGTCTTTTAACCATTTGAAAATTTCCGGCAAAATCCAAGATGTGCAATCCAGTCTGGCATTTATGTCTTTGGGTAGAATGCGAGGGATATTTTCGCTTAGGCCGCCCCCTGTAATATGGGCCATGCCTTTGATGGCTGGCTTATCATTATCATCCTTGATTTTAAGTGCTTCAAGGAGCTGCTTTACGTAGATGCGGGTTGGGGCCAGCATGGCTTGAGTAATGTTTTCAGCTTTTTCAGCAGTTTTATGCTGATAATTAATTGTCATTTCAAAGGGTAAATCACTCTCGTAATTCAAATCCGGAGTATCTTGAATAATCTTGCGTACCAAGGAATAACCATTAGAGTGAATACCGTTTGAGGCAAGGCCCAGAACGATATCGCCCTCAGTGATGGTTTCACCTGTGATGATTTGGTCGCGTTCAACTGCGCCAACAGTAAAGCCTGCAAGATCATAGTCGCCATCTGCATAAAGGCCTGGCATTTCAGCAGTTTCTCC
>DCKO01000121.1 GCA_002320665.1 Micavibrio sp. UBA1672 | reverse complement strand
CCAGCAAAGGGCGAGTCATTCACGCTGATCGTCACAGACATGGTCGGCGGGTCGATCGGGGTAGATGCCAAAGGCTCGGCAACAGACGGATCACAAATCGTATCAGCCACACTCGCCTTGGTCAGACCGGCAATACAGATAATATCACCCGCATGCACCTCGGTTACAGGCACGCGTTCTGTACCATCAAACATCATGAGCTTGGTCAAGCGACCATTTTCCACCAGATCACCACCCAGATTAATCGCCTTCACTGTATCATTAACCTTCGCAGAGCCATGAAGCACACGCCCCGTCAAACATCTGCCCAAGAACGGATCAGAATCCAGAAGCGTCGCCAGCATCGCAAACGGCTTACCCTCTTCGACATTCGGCTTAGGTACATGCTCGAGGATCAAATCCAAGAGCGGCGAGAGATTCTCGCGCGGATTATCAAGATCACTCACACACCATCCGTCACGCCCAGACGCGTAAAGGATCGGGAAGTCCAACTGCTCGTCATTCGCATCCAAGGACACAAATAGATCAAAGACTTCATCAACGACTTCTTCGGGACGACCATCAGGGCGGTCAATTTTATTGATAATCACAATCGGACGAAGCCCTTGCGCCAAAGCCTTACCCAGCACAAACTTGGTCTGAGGCATAGGCCCTTCCGCCGCATCAGTCAACAAGATCACACCATCAGCCATATGAAGCACGCGCTCAACCTCGCCGCCGAAATCCGCGTGACCCGGCGTGTCAATGATATTAATACGCGTCTCTCCCCATTGGATCGACGTCGGTTTCGCCAAAATCGTAATCCCGCGCTCTTTCTCCAGATCGCCGGAATCCATCACACGCTCATCCACCGCCTGATTGTCGCGGAACATCCCGCTTTGCTTCATAATCGAATCAATCAAGGTTGTCTTGCCGTGGTCAACGTGCGCGATAATTGCGATATTGCGTAAATCTCTGCTCATAATTACCTTCCGTGGGCTCCCACCCAAATACTTATCCAGCGCAGTTTCTATAGTTTTTAGCCCAAAAAGGAAAGCTTTATTTGCATTCTCATAAAATATCTTATGGTTAAAGCATTTTCATTTATCAGCATTTCCTATTGAAACGCTCTCTGGTCTGAATTAGAAAACCAAGATGAGTTATGATCTGAAATCAATGAAAATTGCTGTCGTCGGTTTGGGCTATGTCGGAATGCCGCTAGCCGTAGCCTTGGCAAAATATGGCCCCGTTACTGGCTATGACGTTAATAAAACCCGCGTCAAAGACTTGAAAGACGGCTGGGATAGCAACCGCGAAATCCGTCAAAATGTCCTGCGCACAACATCTTGCAAATTCACTGATGACTTGGATGATATCAAGGATGCAGATATCTATATCGTTACCGTGCCAACCCCGATTGATGAACACAACGAGCCGGATCTTGCAATCGTCGAGGCCGCCACAAAATCTATCGGATCTTTAATCGATAAGGGCAACATCATCATCTATGAAAGCACAGTATATCCCGGCGTCACCGAAGATATTTGCGGCCCCATTCTAGAAGCTGAAAGCGGCCTGAAAAGTGGTAAAGATTTCGCACTAGGCTACTCGCCTGAACGCATAAATCCAGGCGACGAAGAACACACAGTTGAAAACATCACCAAGGTGGTCGCCGCCCAAACCGAAGACGCGGCAAATTTGCTCGTGGAATTATACGGCCAGATGAATGGCGGCAATATCTTCAAAGCCAAAAACATCAAAACCGCCGAAGCCTCCAAAGCCATTGAAAACGCACAGCGCGACATCAACATTGCCTTCATCAACGAAGTCACCATGCTGCTTAACAAGATGGGGCTATCCTCTTATGACGTAATCGAAGCCGCAGGCACAAAATGGAATTTCCTCAAATTCTCCCCCGGCCTAGTCGGCGGACATTGCATCGGTGTTGATCCCTATTACCTCGCCAAAAGCGCGCTTGATATCGGTCACCAGCCCGAAGTTATTCTGGCAGGCCGCAAAATCAACGATGGCATGGGCACTTACGTCGCAGAGCGTATAAATCGCCACCTAAGCCCCAAGGCCGAAAACACCGACATTCTAATCCTTGGCTTTACATTCAAGGAAAACATCAATGACATCCGCAACACCAAAGTCATTGATATCTATAATAAATTCAAGGAACTCGGCTATAATATCGACGTGCATGACCCGCACGCTATTCCCGAAGACGTCGAAAAGGAATACGGCATGAAGGCTCTGACCGCCCTTCCGCAAGATAAGAAATATGACTGCGTCACACTCGCCGTAAACCACAAGATTTACACGGAGATGAACCCGCAAAACATTACTTCTCTTCTAAAGACCGGAAATGGAAACTCTCCTGTGATATATGACATCAAAGGGGCTTGGCGCGAACTGGAATTTCCTGATACGATCTCTTATGAAACCATGTAAGGAAAATCATGGGTGAGAAAACCAAAATCCTCTTTATGCTCCCCACCCTAGGTGCAGGCGGCGCAGAGCGGATGCTCATCACCTTTATGAATAATCTGGATCGCGAGAAATTCAACATCGCCTTCCTATCCTTAAGTGACGATGGCCCGATCCGGGAATGGATAGCCGATGACATCCCCTTTAATTGCTTTGGCGATCGCCGTATCAGCAACAGCGTCTTTGAGCTAAAGGCTTTCATCAAAGAACATAAACCAGATGTGCTCTTCACAACTATGGTTCATGCAAATGCGCTGGCTTTGTTAATGAAATTCTTCTTTCCCAAAATGCGGGTTATCGTGCGCGAAGCCGCCCTACCCTCAGTTCTAATCTCGCGCTACGGCTTCAAGGGTCGCTTATGTATATTGCCTTATAAGCTCTTATATTGGCGCGCCAATTTGGTCGTAAGCAACTGCTCCCAGATGATTGACGATTTTAAAAACAGCATAAAAATCAGCACCAAAAACCACCGGATTTTATTCAACCCCGTAGACACCTCCCGCATTTACGATTGCATCCCCGCAAGTTTCGAGAACGAACCGAAGCGGGATAAGACCGTGCATTTTGTAGCTGTCGGCCGGCTATCTTTTGAAAAGGGCTATGACCGCCTGATCCGCGAACTTAAAAACTTCAAATCAGATTACGACTGGAAACTGGAATTGATCGGCGAAGGTGATTACCGCACAGAGCTGGAAAAACTGATTAAGGAATACGGTTTCGAGGATAAAGTTATTCTAAAAGGCTACGAATCAAACCCATGGAAAATTGCCGCCAAAGCAGATTGCCTGCTTCTCCCCTCACGCTGGGAAGGCATGCCCAATGTCGTGCTAGAGGGGTTTTCTTGCGGCCTGCCAGCCATTGCCATGCGTGAGGCCGGCGGCATTATGGACATCAAGAATTACTGCAACGATGAACAGCTAAAGATAGTCGATACAATCGAAGATTTTGTGCAAGAAATGGCAAAGGTTAAACCCTCACCTAAAAATGCGAAAGCCAAATCCATCCTCCCCGATGAATTCCTGCTACCACATATTATGAAGGAATTCGAAGAAATTTTAACCGGTTAAAGTCCAGCCTTTTTCCTGGCCTCAAGAATAAGAGTAAGATTTTCTAAACCTTCCTGCCCTGAGCATCTCGGTGCAGAAGAATTTTCAACTGCTGCAATAAAATCCTTAAGCTCTTCGAGATATTCATAATTATTAAACTCCGGCGGACACAGCTCATCAAGAAGAACACTCCCGTCACAATCTTGCATTTGGATTTTATGGGTTACCATATCGACACGAAGAACACCGTTCTCACCTGCAATCTCGAAACCCCTCTGACGCGGCTTCGTAACATAATCCAGATGGATTTGAGACAAACCGCCCTTTTCATACTTTAAAGTCAATTCCGCAATATCCTCTGAAGCAATCTCCAGCAATCCGCTATTTTCCGCAGAAGCCGCAACTATCTTTGCGCTACCGAGCAGATAACAGGCCAGATCTATTTCATGCGCGACATCAAAGATCACGCCGCCGCTTTGCGGATCAGCTGTATAATTCTGCTTGTAATCTTGATCGGGCCGCCAGTCAGGTAAGTAAGTTGCACAAATAAATCTGGCCCATAATATTTTGCCTAAACTCGGCAAGGCATCTCTGGCCTTTTCTACAACAGGACGAAAGCGCAAATTAAACCCGCAAGCCACTACCAGATTTTTCGCCTGAGCATCCTGCAAGATATCGTGAAGACCTTCTACCTGCGTTGCAATAGGCTTTTCCACCAAACAGGGTTTTCCTGCCGCCACACATTGCTTTAAGGCTTCCAAATGATATTTATGCGGGCTAGCAATAATAACAGCATCTGCAGCATTAATAGCATCTTCTATACTATCAAAAACATTGGCTTGAGGAATTTTATTTAGAGCTACTCGCCTTCTCTCCTCGGACGGATCATAGCCCAAAGGCTCAAGACCTAGCTCGACCACATTCGAAAAATGCCGCATCCCGATAGAGCCAAGCCCCAATATAGCTATTCGCTTAATCTGCATATTTCACCATCATGATGACATCTTCGCGCTCGCCCTCAACATTGATAATATGATCATGCTTCACATATTCAACCTCATATCCGGCCTTTTCAAAGGCCTTCACCGAAGGAAAATTACTCTGATAAATCCCCGCATTGATTTTGAATATGTCATGATTTTTAAATAAATAATCCCCGAGCATCGTAATAGCGCTCGAACCAATCCCCTGCCCCTGCAATCCCCTTTCTCCAATCATAAGGCCAATACCAGCAGTTTTATGATGGAAATTTAGATCGGCTTTTATATTGCCTATATGCCTGCTCTCATAAAAAATCCCGAGGAGAATCGAAGCATCACTTTTATTACAATTCTCAATAAACGCCTCTACACTGCCTTGCGTATGATCCTTAAAACGCGATTCCAGATAACGGGACACTTCGGGATCATTCAGCCACGAAACATAATCCTGTGAAATGTTACCACTATCCAAAGTCTGAAGTTCTATAGCGCCACCTATTAGTGCTTGCTCAATAATCACTTAAAACCTTCATAACGTAATTTTGCTGCTCGTCACTCAAACCATAATACAGAGGTAAAGATAACACTTTTTTATAATATTCAGCAGCATTAGGAAAATCCTCTAACCGCCCACCATAATAGGGCTGCGCATGCACAGGAATATAGTGAACCTGCGTGCCTATATTCTTGGCTCGAAGCTCATCCATAAATTCTTCGCGGGTTTTCCCGATTTTCTCAAAATCAATCAGAATCGGATAAAGGTGATACGCTTCATCCTCCGAAAACGCCAGCACAGGTTCCGCCCAATCTATGCCCTTAAAGAACGCGTCATAAGCTTTAGCAATTCTCCTGCGGCGCTCCACAAACATATCCAGCTTCTTGAGTTGACTAAGCCCCAAAGCACAGGATAAGTCCGGCACACGGTAATTATAACCGAGATCGTTCATAGTGTATTTCCAGTGATCGCCGCGCTCTACACCATGCGTCCGAAGCATCTTCATTTTTTCTGCATACGCAGGATTATTTGTTGTTACCGCTCCACCTTCGCCCATCGCAATCGTCTTGACAGGATGAAAGGAAAAAGCCGCCATGTCACTATACTCACATTTACCGACACCCTTCCCGCCCAGAGCATGACAAGCATCCTCAATCACGCGAATATTCTTTTCATCACACAATGCTTTGATGGCTTTCATATCGGCAAGTTGCCCGCATAAATGCACGACAACCAAAGCCTTCACTTCACCCCCTGCACATTCATAGGCCTCGTGCAGGGTGTCAGGCGTAAGAAGACCACTCTTCGCATCCACATCGGCAAACACTATCTTCGCCCCGCAATACCGCGCAGCATTTGCACTAGCCAGAAACGTCACCGTTGGCACAATAACCTTGTCGCCTTCCGTGACCCCAAGTGCCAGCATCGCCAAATGCAAAGCCGCCGTGCCGCTATTACAGGCCACAGCATGATCAGCACCTGTAATATCGCAAAGGGCATTTTCAAATTTTTCTATGTATGGACCACAGGTGAGAAAATCACTGCGCAGAACTTTTGAAACTTCTGCTATATCGTCATCATCAATATATTGTCTGCCATAGGGTATGAAATCCTGCACCGGATTAGACCTCTTCTATCATCTCCAGTAGCTCAGCCTCGTTCAACCACCATGTATTATTGTCACTGGAATAGGAAAAATCTTCGGGAACATACTTGGCAACATCCTTATAATTCTGGCAAAAATCACTCTTGGATTTGTAAACCGGCATAATTATAAAACGATCATCCATTTCAAGTGTCAGCCTTGCATCATCAGCGGTCACCATTGTCTCATGGATTTTCTCCCCCGGACGAATACCGATAATCTTATGCGGCAAATCGGGCGCCAATACCTTAGCAAGATCAGTCACTTTCATACTTGGGATTTTGGGCACAAAAAGCTCGCCGCCATGCATCATCTCGAATGAGGAAATAACAAACTCGATGCCTTGGGTCAACGTAATCCAGAAACGCGTCATACGATCATCAGTGATCGGAAGCTCTTTAACGCCTTCACTAATAAGCCTTTGGAATAGCGGAAGTACCGAACCCCTTGAACCCATTACATTACCATAGCGCACAACAGAAAATGTTGTATCCTGATTACCACTCAAACTGTTTGCCGCAACAAAAATCTTATCCGAAGCCAGCTTGCTTGTACCATAAAAATTAATCGGATTTGCCGCTTTATCCGTTGAAAGCGCTACAACCTTTTTCACGCCGTTCGCCAAAGCCGCATTAACAATATTTTCTGCGCCAATCACATTTGTTTTGATAAACTCAAACGGGTTATATTCTGCAGCCACAACCTGTTTCAGAGCCGCGGCATGCACCACATAATCCACCTCACGGAAAGCCATGTTCAAACGATCGCGGTCACGCACATCGCCTAAGAAAAAACGCAACTTTGAAAAAGACGGATGATCCAGAAAACGCTGCTCCATCTCATATTGCTTAAACTCGTCACGCGAGAAAATAATGACCTTTTTAGGATTCGCATTTTCAAGAATATAGCGGGCAAATTTTCCGCCAAACGAGCCTGTACCGCCAGTAATAAGTACTGTTGAAGAATCAAATATTTTTGGATTATGAGAAAACATATCTTTTACGCGCTTGCTCTTTTTGTGTGTTTTGTTTTGCCAAGCTCGATCACATGATCGGCGACATCCAAAATAGTCAATTGATGGGAAATAGCAATAACCGTTGTATCTTTACTTAAGTTTTTAAGCTCCTGACAGATCGCTTTTTCAGTATCAGGATCAAGCGCTGTTGTCGCCTCATCCAGAATAAGGATTTTAGGCTCTCTTAACAATGCCCTTGCCAGAGATATTCTCTGCCTTTGCCCGCCAGAAAAACGCACGCCTTTTTCCCCGACCACCATATCCAGCCCTTCGGATTGCGCCATCACAAAATCAAGCGCCCCCGCCTTTTTAAGGGCTACTTTAATCTGCTCATCACTATAACGCTCATCCCCTAATGTAATATTATGACGCAGCGTATCATGGAGCATAAAGAATTCCTGCGGTACATACCCTATCTGATCGCGCCAAAAAGACGTCTTAATCTCCCGCAAATCAACACCATCAATCAAAACCTGACCGCTATTTTGTTCATGGAGTTTACAGATGAGATCAATAATGGTTGTCTTGCCGCTTCCTGACGACCCGACAATGGCGGTCAGTTTGTTCTTTTCAATATCAAATGACAAATCAGATAGAATTTTCTGACCTTCAACATATTCAAAATCAATATGTTGCAGGGAAATTTGATCCTGAAAGACTTGCTCTTTCGTGCCAGTAGTCACTTCTTTTTGTCTCTCGGTTTCTTTGATTTCCTTATCAAGCGCCCAGAAGAAATGCTCGTATTCGGCAACCGACATAATGCTCTGGTTAAACACACGCCAGCCCGTCATAAGCTTGTAGAAAATGACAATCATCACAAAGGTTTCAGCAAAGCTCATCTTGATCATCTCAAGCGAGAAATACAAAAGCAAACAAACAAAAATAACGATAAAAGGCTCCATAATGATTGAAATTGAACCTTTCAAGAATTGCAAATTTTTTCTTAATTCTGCCTGTTCCGCTAGCTTTGGGCGTATCGCATCGAACAAAGCCTGATCCTTATTCATGGATTTAAGTGGCTTAATATTGGTGAAGAAATCCGTCAGCGTACCGCTAGTTTTCTTAAAATTGCCTTGAAACTCGCCGCCCAATGCCTTGAGTTTTTTCGGCATAAAATCAAAAGATTTCAGAAGCAAAATACCACCTATCCCGCCCAGCAAAGTAGCTTCCCATGAAATATAAAGGGAAAAAAACATCAACACGGCAAGCTGGAGTGCCCCTGAAAACATCATGGTGATATGCGTGTAAATCATGGCCGCCGCAGGGCATTCCTTAAGCGCCGTATTGATAATCTCGCCAACAGGTTTAGTGATAAAATACTGCCATCGACTTCCAACAGTAGAATCAAAAAACTTATAGATAAAATTCTTTTCATAGCCAGTAAAAATGCGCGCCTTTATGTAGGCCACTGCCACAAGAATAAGAGCCTTAGCAAAAAACAAAGAGCTTATAATCATCAGGATTTGCACAGTTGTTAAATCCTGAAGATAAGCGGTAATAAAGTCCGGCAAAGGAATGTCAGCCTCTTTCGCCAACAAAGGCACAAAAGCAAAAATCCCGAAAACTTCCATAAGACTAGCCAATGCTGATAACACAGAAACCACAAGAAAGCTTTTCCAGTTATCAGCTATATAGATTTTTATGATATCAATTTTGCTGCCAGTTTTTTCCATCGCGATCAGTTTTATAAGATTTCTATTGTTACTGTTCAAAATTTGCTACAGAGTACTGCTAATAAAGCATTTAGAACAGGCACAAAAGAGTTTAATGAAAAAAATTGCAATCATACAGGCAAGAATGGGTTCATCCAGACTCCCCGGCAAAGTCCTAAAAAACCTTGAGGGAAAGCCTGTGATAGAATGGGTTGTGAATGCCGCTCAAGCCATACCGCATATTGATCATGTCATCATTGCCACCTCGACAGAAACTCAAGATGACGCGATCGAAAGCTGGTGCAAGGATAATGGCATAGATATATTCCGCGGCAGTGAGCAAAACGTCCTTGAACGCTATTACAAGGCCGCAACACAACTGGATTTAAAGCCAAATGATCTGGTCATGCGCCTAACCGCCGATTGCCCACTACTTGATCCAGAGCTTTGCGGGGAAACCTTATCTCTGGCAGCGCGCACAGGGAAGGATTACGTGAACAATATCGGCAATCCAAGATCTTGGCCGGACGGACTTGATTGTGAAGTGTTTAAATTTCAGGCCTTGGAACAATCATACAATGAATCAGATGACGATCTGCACAAGGAACATGTGACGCTTTATATTCGCCGTAATCCGGATAAATTCGAATGCTTGTCCCTAAGCTGCCCGTTATCGGGAATAGGCGATTACCGCTGGACGCTCGATACGAAGGATGATTACACCCATATCCAGAACCTGATCAAAGCATTAAAAATTAAAAACGGGGAAGAGAAATTCATTTATGCCTATACAGATATTTTGGCAATTGAAGAAGAAAACCGAGAAACTAAACTTGGTAATGCCAACGGCCTTGAGAAATCACAAGAACACCTCAAACGCGCCCTGAAAACAATTCCCTCGGCTTCACAGACCTATTCCAAATCTTACATCCAGCACATAGAAGGCATCTCCCCCTTCTTCATCGAGCGAGGTAAAGATGCTTATGTCTGGGATATCGATGGCAATCAATATATTGATTATCTGGCAGGGCTTTTGCCCGTTCTACTTGGTTATAGTGATCCGGATGTAGACGAAGCCATAAAGGCACAACTCGCCAAGGGCATCAGCTTTTCCCTCTCCGCTGAAATAGAAGCCGAGCTTGCCGAGATGCTCGTAGACATGATTCCTTGCGCAGAGATGGTGCGTTTTGCCAAAAACGGCTCGGACGTTACGGCAGGTGCAATTAGACTGGCCAGAGCTTATACAGGCCGAACCCAAGTCGCAACCTGCGGCTATCATGGCTGGCATGACTGGTATATAGGCACCACAGCCAAAGATCTGGGCGTGCCCGAGGAAACCAAAAATCTGGCTGATATTTTTACCTTCAACGATATTGAAAGCCTGAAATCCCTGCTCGCTCAAAAACAATATGCAGCAATAATCCTTGAGGCCGAGGGCGCCGAAAAATCCGAAAACAACTTCCTCGAAGAAGTCAGAAAAGAAGCAACCAAACATGGCGCAATTTTGGTATATGATGAAATTGTCTCGGGCTTCCGCTCTTCTCTTGGCGGCATTCAGGAGCGACGCGGCGTTGTACCAGATCTTGCCTGTTTCGGTAAGGCTATGGGCAATGGCATGCCAATTTCAGCCTTGGCTGGCAAAAAGGAGATCATGCACAAAATGGATGATATTTTCTTCTCCGGCACATTTGGCGGCGAAGCTCTATCCATTGCTGCTGCTATTGCTTGCTTACAGAAATACAAACGAATCAACGGCGTAAAACAGATAAATGATTACGGTCATAAGCTCCAAAATGCCCTAAACGGCCTTTTGAAAGAACACGGCATTCAGGATATTCTATCCATCAAGGGAGAAAGCTGGTGGCCTGTTATAACTGTAAACCATGACAATCCTGCACCAATAAAAATGCTGATTAGACAAGAACTAGCCCGAAACGGAATCATACAGGGCAATAGCTTTAATATTACAACATCACACTGCAATGACGTAATATGGAATCAAACCTTGGAAGCTTGGCAAAACATCGTTAAAGCCATGGCAGGATATCTGGAAAACAGCAATCCTGAAAAATTCCTGATCAACACTCAAACCCAAAGTGCATTCCAAGTAAGACTATGACCTCTACCCCTAAAGAGATTATGTTCCGCTGTGACGCCGGATCGCATATCGGCGGCGGTCATTTAATACGCTGCCTTGCCTTCGCCAATGCCTTGAAAGCAAAAGACTGTAATATTTCTTTCCTTTGTAATGAACAAGCGTGGGAGTTCCCTGCACTTATGAATTCCAGCTATAAAAAAGTGACAGAAGAATCCCTTGGACAAACACATTTTGATTACATCATCTTCGATCATTACGGTTTGGACGCTATGGATGAAAAAACATTCAGACCATATGCCGATAAAATTCTGGTCATAGACGATCTCGCGGATCGCGCTCATGATTGTGACATGCTGGTCGATTTCAGCCCATCCCGCAAAGCCGAGGATTATGACAGCCTTGTTCCCGATCACTGCCAACGTTTTATCGGGATTAAATACCTGATATTACGACCAGAATTTTTTGATAGAGTCGAAAGAAAAATACCAATCCCACCCTATAAAATCTTTATGACCATGGGCAGTATTGACGGACGCGATATGCTCCCACCCCTTCTTAATTATTTAGAAGCACAAAATGAAGAGCTGGATATCCATGTTATGATGACCTGTCAGACCAGAACAAAAAAAAAGGTCGAAGACAAAGCCAAACACTCAAAACACAATGTTACACTTCATATGGATATCAAAAATCCTGCCCCCATCATGAAGGACTGTGATCTGGCAATCTCGGCAGGCGGCATGACCAGCCTTGAGCTTGTGGCTCTAGGTATTCCTACATTGGTTTTTATCATTGCGGACAACCAGAGAGAAAATGCAGGGTTTTTAAGTAAGAATAGCTACGTGAAGCTAATCCAAGATATAGACAAGCTTAACTTAACACCAATAAAAACCTTTATTGAAAACTCTGAATTCAAAACCCTTAACCTGAATAAGACACTCAAAATTGTCACAGAAATGCTCTAGGCGGCAAAAGCCTTTTGCTTCACGAATTCATAGGCTCGTTTTTCTGCGCCTGTCTCAACATCATAATAATTTTCAGTGATAAACTTACGGCGAGCCTCTTTCTTGTCTTTGGCATTATACAGTGCCTCGATGTCTTCTATAGGCTTATCAAGAAGTTCCCGCACTTTCTCTGCCACACCCTCTTCGGTCAGATCAAAGTAAAACAGCATATCTCTGAACACAGAGATAAGCTCTTTACGCAAAGGCGCCAGATATGGATGGTCAAAAAAGATAAAAGGCTTATCCGTCAAAAAGCACCAGTTAAACGTGCTCGTGGCCTTACTACTGATCAGCACTCTTGCATGTTTGGAGATATAACGAAGATCTTTCTCTTCCAAGTAAAGCTTGAGATTTTTATGTTTCAGCACCTTTTCATAACACGGATCAGCATCCAGATATTTCTGGGTCGGATAGGCCTTATACAAGATATCCTTATTCACTTGCGACAAGATATCATCAATAACAAACACCTCACTATCATATGCAAGCTTGTCATCCCCGCCTGCCTTTATAAAACCCGTATTACTCGTATAAACATTCGTCGAAATATAAAAAACCTCTGGTAAATCAGGATGTTTAACAAAAGATTTTCCGGCATAATGATCTTTGGTAATACCCACTGCGTGGCACTGTGCCATAGTAAAGGGAAAACCAACCGAGACTTCCGCCCCCTTTTTTGTATTGGTTATAAAATAATCCGGCAAATTGCTTTCGGTAATTTGAGGAATATAATCAAAATGCGGGCTTATCTCGCGGCAAATACCATGCTGGAAACAAAAGCTTTTGATGCCTTTTTCGCGGCACGCTACAGCCAAACCATACTCAACCGGATTTTTGAGCATATTTGAAAGCAGCGCTTTCTTATGCGACATATTTTTATCAACAAACCCTAAAGCCACCTTATAGGAAGTATAGTAATTATAATGAGCAGATCTAATTTTATCTTGCATATAATCAAGTGCCACACCCAATACTTTTTCCTCTATATGACTGTTCAAAAACGCCTCAACTTTAGGAAAAACAACACTTTCTATTTTCTGATATCTTGCTTCTGCTTCTTCTGAAAATTCTGGCGCACCCTTCCTGTAGGCTTTTGTAAGTTCACCCTTAACGAAGGAAAATCCACGCCCCTCCAGTGATAATTTTGTACAAATTGAACGCGTAATCTGGTTTTCTTCGATCAAAGCCACACCTTCGCGCTCTATAAAATCCAGCCTAGGCCAAACCCGTTTAAGCAAAGGCCAAAGCGGCGTAACAAGAGGGTATATCCTCACATTCAATGAAAAGGCCTTAAGAAAATCCAAAACTTTATTCGTTTTCTGCGCTTGAATAAAATGAAAGTGTTCTGTTGTCTTAATATCTGCAAGCTTAACAGACCTAATCTCGCAATCCCCATGATCCCGAAACAAAGTTACATAATCATTTGAATAACGCGGACTGGGGTTTGTTGCATCAATCTTTGTAACAATGATGCCTGTTTCGAAATCACTTTTCTGAATACTCGCAGCTTTCTTCAAAAAATTTTGCTCACAAGTCAAAGCAAACATCAAAGAATAAGCATCATACTCATACCCCTTTTCCTTTAAAGCTTCATAGATATCAGTACATAAACCGTATAAATCACGAGTCAATTCCACCAGCTTATCCGGTGATATGCGGTCATTGAGAGAAACAGCCATTTTAGAAGCATGAATATTTGGACTTTCCGTAACAATTTCATACAATGCATCATCAAAATGCGGAAAAACAGCATTCAGCACACATAAATCGTTACAAAAAACACGTTTACGTTTATCCAACTCATACCTTCAATGTTGTAATTTAAAGCTGCAGAAAGCTCATCAAAATATGAATATCCGGATCAAAATCATCAGGCTCGCGGTAAAATGACATATACTGTGTCTTAACATTCGAGTAATTGTAATGCGCTGTCAAAAGACCGATCAACAAAGGATAAGGCATTCTGAAAATCTCGTAAACCTTTTCGGTAATATCTTCTTCCTGCATAGTAGTAACCTCGAGATCACCCAAAGACAGACGATAAAGATAACCTTGCCCGACATCAATGAAGAAAGCCTTATCCGAAACAACATTTTTACGATCCTGCCAAACTTTCTGGTTTTTACGAGCCTTGGCAAGAAGCTTGGTTAAGTCTTTACGCTGATCCGGCGCAATCCAGAATTTTCCGCCCTCATCAAATTTGTTGGATTTCGTAGAGATATCCTGAATATATTCTTGCTCGGTCAAATGAGTCTTATGCTCATACTCACCACTCATTTCTTCTGTTGAAGTATCATATGAACACATATTGGACATGAGGATTATCTGATCACCATAACCTTCAGCCTCCAGCACCTCAGCTGCATCTTTTTGCGTGCCCACGCCGTAATATTCGAAATTCAAGGCCTTGGCCGCACCATACATAGCGCCTGCAGCAAAAGGAAATACGCGTTCTGGTGCCAGGGTTTTGGTAAACCCCAGCATCTCGCGGTAGCCGCGTTGTTTCTTCGCATCTGATTTTTCTTTTTTCTCTTCCGGCGATAAATTTTCGTAAAAAGCCGGATAAGGTCCTTGCGTGGCAAAGGGCACACAAGCAAAATCAATTGTCCCGAATTTATCCTTGATCTTGGTGCACTGCTCTTCACTGAACGGGCAGTCATTCGCATTCACCAGTATCTCACCATCAATTTTAAACGCCCCGATAGAATCCACATCATCATAAATCGCAGATGGCTCAATCCATGCACGGTCATCACCATTCAAGGGCAATCCATCTTCGAAATTACACACACGCACATCTGTAAAGCCCAGAGCCTGAACGTTTCTTTGGGTAAAGTTATTGGCATAATTTGCCACCAAAACAGGTGTATCCTTGTCAAACAATCCAATGGTAATAGGGTCAAAATGATCTTCATGCGTGTGCGTCAAATAAATGAAATCCGGCTTGATCGCTGCTATTTCCTCCTTTGTCACTTTGATTTCAGGGAAATTATAAAGCCCGCTTGCCGAATATCTGTCAAAGGTCACCCAAGGATCACACAGAACTTTCGTGTTTTTCCCTTCTATCAAAATCATTGAATTGACAAGGTATGTAACTTTCATGCTTTAGGCCTTTCTAATGATGCGGGCTGGTGCTCCCACGATAGTATCACCAGTTTCAGAGTCAAGATCGAGAACAACAGAATTTGCACCTATCGTACAATAATCTGCGATGTTTGAATTCCCTAGAATATGACTGCCTGCATATTGTGTTACAAAATCTCCGATCACAGGCGCTTTGCCTGTAAAATTTGTTCCAACTGTACAGCCATGATAAATTGTAAAAAAACTTCCGATTTTTGCACGAGCAGAAAAAACAATCGTGCCATAATGCGCAATCCCAAAGCCGGGACCTATGCTAGTCGCAATAGGCAACTGAACTCCGACAACCAAACATACGATTGCATGCAAAAGATATGACAACCAATAAAGAGGCAATAAAAACCAGTATTTTTTGCAAAAATTTGCTGTTCTGAAGGTGATATTGACAAAAACTTGCGGCTTATCAATCAATAGACGGAAAATATTGGCATTTTTCACTGCCAGAATATCCAAAAGCAAATATTCGAAGTCATTGCTAGAATCCTTATAAACTTCTGCAATTAACTCGTAGATATAATAGATTTCACCTTTGAAACCTTTTTCCTTGGCAGCCGCCTTGATTTGCGGATGGGCGGCACTACAGATAATTAACATATCAATCCCCGATAAATCAGCCTCATCAGGAGATTTAATGTCAAAACCTGCCTCGCTCTCACCATGACGGATTTTATCAATCAGGCAAATAACCCTCGAGGGTTCAAGATAATATTTGAATGAAGTCTTACCAAGACCGCCAGCGCCCCATACGGCAATCTTGCCTTTATCCGCTAAAAACGCCCCTATCTTGTTTTTCACCCCGAACATGTTTCCTACAGCGCTATGCCTTCCTTATCTTCTTCAATGGACTGCATCGTCCAAAAGGGTCGTAAAACTGTATGATCAGTCACATTCAACCTCTCAAGCGGTAACCCCAAAACCGAGCGCACAAGTTGCGCAGGCATATTATGACCAGCCACACGCGACGCCCCGACCGATCCGCTAAACCGGAAGGCCGCATCAATCGCCACCATCGTCTTCGGCGTTTCGATCACATCAATATCGAATACACCGTCTGCCTTAACGGCCTTACAGACCTTTGCCGCATATTCGATCACTTCCGGCTTCATACAGATTTTATGGCCTGTGCTAGTAGGTGAAAACTGGTTTTTTAACTGACGAAGGCGGATACAAATATCCTGAAGCTCACCATCCTTTGCCACCATATCAACATCATAAAACGCCCCATCATAATAAGGCATTAGAACCAAATCTTCGACCAGAAGACCACGCTGCTTCATTTCGGTGAAAAACACATCCCTATCACCACTCCCGCAGAAACGATGTTCAAGAAAAGGATAGAAGGATTTTACCGCGTCATCAAAAAGGAATACCCCACGAGAACCGCGCCCTAACCTTGGTTTGGCTATAATTTTTGTTTTTGGATAATCCAGTTTTTCAAGAGCAGATTCTATTTCTTCCTTGCCTTGAACCAGATAAAAATCGCCATCATACAAACCATTTTCTGATAAGGATTTTAGCAAGTTATATTTATCTGTGACATGAGTAACGGCTTGCGGGTTTCCAAACGCAAGCTTTATACCAAGATCCTTTGTAAAGTAATCATAATGCTCTGCAGACACAGCCACCTCCTCATCAGCAGATGGAATAAATAAATCAATATCATTCTCTTTTATGATGTTGCTAATGGCTTCGATAAAAGCACTAGGATCTTGGGAAGCCATAGGAATTGTATAGAATTTATCGGCAATAAGTTGCCCTTGCGCCTCAGGATCAGAATCCGCGCCAATAATGCGCACGCCATCTACAACGCGCAAACATGCCATGAAATCATACATAAATTTACCACCAACACAGGTGATAAGAATATTAATCTTATTTTTCGTCATGTTCATATGAGAGCAAGCTTGATCCTGTTTGCAAGAAGCCCCTTCCAGTGCTCACATCCGTGCGGTTTAATGAAATATATTTTGAACCAAAAATCTCGGCATTAGCTTTAGATAATAAATGATCTTCATATTTTGTAGAATTTTTTGCCGGAGAAATGAGATAACGAATAGAAATGCGTGGATCCTTCGAATTATTCAAAACCGTCCCATGCAACGTCAAAGAATGAAAACAGAAAATGGAACCTGCACCACCTGTAACCGTAATTTGATCACATTGCATATTATTTCCAGTGCTATCAGAATAAAACCAACGATCATGATCGTGCATAGAGCGGCGCAGAGCATGCGGATAAGTCGTCATGCCCATCTTATGACTTCCCACCAAAACACGAAGTGCCGAATAATCAGCCTCAACCTGATCTAGATATAGATAAACGGTAACAAAATCAGACTCGCGACGCGTTTTATCCTGATGAAAATCAGTGCAATGGAAATATTGAACATCCTGAAATTCATCATACACAAATGGGTTTAAATTCGGACGCCCCACATCCTTCACATAATCATCAATCCATTCTGGAACAGCCCAACTCGGCACAGAACGAATAATCGCTTTTTTGAAAATCTGATATCCCTTGCCACATAGATTTTCCATCGCTTGGACAAAAGCCGGATTTTCTTCTACAAAAGACAAATCAACTTCAGGCTTAAGCAAAAAATTATGGCTCTCGCGCCCCGGAGAATAATTCTCCCACCGGCCTTTTGCTTCAAACTCTTCTTTGCTTTTATAAAAAATAGAATCATTAACCGGACGTTTCTCATTCACAAATGACCTGAATGCCGAGGACTTTTCTTTATCCAAAATAGCACCAATTTCAGCGCATCCATTATCTGGAAAGTTTTGAAGGGATAAATCTACTTTTGGTAAATTTGCGTCTTTAGGCATAGTAATATCCTCACTTATAGGAGTTGGTTAAGATTGACTTACAGATTTTTTCTTGATTTCCATTACATCCTCACCGGCTAAAACTTCATTTGTAATTTTCAACAGCGCGGCCTCTCCAAGATTTTTATCTATCTCGACTCCCATTTTAAACCGCATAAAAATATCATCCAATTGGTTCACAGTAATATCCTTATAGCCTCTGCTGTGTAGAAAATAGAAAATTGCATGCTTGCCGGAATGTTTACCAATCACAATTTTGGATTCTTCTGCTCCTACATCTTCAGGCGCCATAATCTCGTAAGTTCCTCGGTGCTGCAAAACGCCATGCTGATGAATACCAGATTCATGAGCAAACACATTTGATCCAACAATTGCCTTATTCGGCGGCACAACAAATCCAGTAATAGAAGACACCATTTTTGAAAGCGCAGAAAGCTTCGTGCCATCAAAATTACACTCTAGATCAAGATCCTTGCGCACCTTCATGGTCATCACAAGTTCTTCCAATGAAGCATTCCCTGCACGCTCGCCAATCCCGTTAATCGTACATTCGACCTGACGCGCACCTACACCAATTGACGCCATAGAATTCGCCACAGCATTCCCAAGATCATTATGACAGTGAACAGAAAAAACTTTCTGATCGATATTATCAACATTCGTGAGGATATCCTTCACCAAAGCAGACATCTCGTGCGGCAGTATATAACCAACAGTATCGGCAATATTAACAATATCTGCGCCAGCCTTGATTGCCGTATCAAAACAGCGATACAGAAATTCCGGATCGCTACGCGTACCATCTTCGCATGACCACTGCACTTCGGGAAATCTGTTTTTTGCATAGCTTACACATTCATTGATAGCCTCAATGACTTGTTCAGGTGTTTTGCCAAGCTTATGTTCCATATGAAGCGGGCTGGTTGAGATAAATAGATGAAGTCTTGCATTATCCCTACCCTTAAGCGCATCATAAGCACGGTCAATATCGGAAATCGTACAGCGCGAAAGGCCGCAAACTCGGCTATTTTTAACATTTAGCGCAATCTGGCGCACAGCATTTAAATCCGTTGGCGAAGAGGCTGGAAAGCCTGCTTCGATGATATCAACGCCAGCTTCATCCAAACCTTCAGCAATCAGGAGCTTCTCATCGATCGTCATAGACGCACCCGGGCATTGCTCCCCGTCACGCAAAGTCGTATCGAATATGTCTATTTTAGTTTTTGACATCTTTTTCCTTTATAGGCTCCAAAGCATTAATATCATTTACTATTTCTTTCCCGATGAGATTTTCACACTCGGAAGCACTTAATAAATTCTGACTTTCACTTCGCGCCCTCAGGAATAACAGGTCATCAATAGAGACAACCTTGCCTTTTGTCAATTTTTGCGAAGAAAATATGAAACGCTCCATATTTTTTCTTTTTACCTCTATTTCAGGAATAAGAGCCTTTTTAGAACTACCCATCAGGGTTTCTGCACGCCGGATCATGAAGACCATATCCTTGAACCCTTCAAAATCCAGCGAAATTGAATGATCATAACTTGGCCTGCTCGTATCCAGAGAAAAATGCTTTTCTATGACTTTCGCCCCGCTAGCCACAGAAAGGGCTGGAATATCCTTGGTCACACTATGATCTGACAGCCCTGAAACCACACCATAACGCTTTGCTATTTCATCAATTGCCGACAAGTTTATATGCTCATCCGGACACGGATAAAGGGATGTACATTGTAAAATTGCATAATCCTTTAGAGCGTTCTTTTCAAAGATCGCCACGACCCTATCAATATCCTCATAAGCTGATAAGCCAGTCGATAATATAACAGGCCGACCTTTTTGGACAGTTTGCTCGATCAGGTAAAAATTGGAAAACAATCCAGATGAAATCTTATACCCTGAAGGGTTAAGCTTCTCCACCCATTCAAGAGTTCTAAGGCCAGATGTTGTAAAAACCTCTAGCCCCAAGCTTTTAGCATACTCGAAAATCTCTCCGGTTTGCTCAAATCCCAAAAAGGATTTCTTATAGATTTCATATGATTCCGTATCAGGATGGTAATTCTCATCAGGATCGGAGGTTTGAAGCTTCACGGCATCCGCCCCTGCCTCCGCGCAAGCCTTGACCATTTGCTTGCAATATTCGGTATCACCTTCGTGATTAATGCCAATCTCCGCAATGATAAAACAGGGCTGCCCTGCCCCGATCATTGTGTTTCCGAATTTGAAAGATGTATTAGGCATAAGCTTTTTAATCCTTGATATTTCGAATGCAAGCAAAGGCTTCTGCAATGTTCAAGGCAACAGTACTACCGCGTAATTTTGCCAGAGCCTCTACCGCTTCATAAGATCTGGGATGCGGAAAAGGGCGCATCTCACTCTCATAAACCTTAAGGGCCGCAAGCTTCTGATCAAATACTTCTTCTATATCAACATAGACATTCGGCACGAAAGCCCCATGAACGCCCCACTCCGTACTGGATAGGGTTTCAAATGTATAAATCTCTTTCGGATATGCACCGCCCTGAATTGGCCGCGAGGCCGTCATCACAGCCTCGAATGTCAAACGGTGATCGACGTTCAAATCCCCGCCATGATGGGTATAAACAACATCTGGCTTTATTTTGGTGAAGTGACTTTCAACGACTTTAATGATATCGAGCAAAACAACACTATCCATGCGGTTATCAGGGAAATCGGAGAAAAACACGTTTTGAACCCCTAAAATTTCACCCGCCTTCTTCGCAGCCTTCTGACGTGCGCCAATCTTGCCTGCATCATCACCGTCATCACGCGAGGATTCTCCGTCCGCCAGAATAAGCACAGTAACGCTATCGCCGTCTCTGGCATGTTTACACAACGTACCTCCAACACCTAAAATCTCATCATCAGGATGAGCCACAACCGCTAAAATATTTTTTGTCATAGGATTCCTTATATATTTTGCTTTATATATGTTCAATAGATAGTTCCATTGGTATCCTTTTGCTATGCCCCTTGATCATAAAACAGAATTGAAGAATTTAGCCACGCAATGTGATTTGCGTCCCGTAAAGGCTGAGGATAAAGACTTAATCCTTGAAATGCGAAATCAAAGCCATGTGCGCGAAAATATGTTAAGTTCTGGTATCATTCAACCAGAAGATCACAAGAAATGGTTTGAAGAACTAATTAAAGCAAACGATAAGGCATTCTTTATTTTCACCTATAATGATGAACCGGCAGGTGTTATCGGCTTTTACGATTTAGAAAAAGACACCGCCAATTGGAGTTTTTATCTTGAAAACCCGAACCCGCCAAAAGGCTTAGGCACGATTATGTGCAGTATGGGATTAAATAGAATTTTTGGGAGAAGTGATATTTCTAAAATCCGGACAATAGTATTAGATAAAAATGTAAAATCATTACGGTTGCACGAACGTCTTGGCTTCAATAAAATTGGGCAAAATGCTAACATGGTAAAGCTGGAACTAGATCAAAATACACATGAAGAAATCTCACTCCTGTAAAAGGCTTTAACCTACTTTAGCCACTGCAACCAAAGTATCTGTTCCATCTATTTTAGCCAAAGAGCTTTCATAGGTACGCGTCAACTCGGGCGAATCAATCAATGATAGCTGTGACTTATGCCCACCAGGCTTGCCATTAGCAAGCCAATATAAATGATTTGATAGCGGGTAGCGCTGAACACCCTCTATTTGTATGTCTTTAAAGCCGACATGTTTAAGCATTCGATTAAGTGAATCGCGCGTATGAAGAACCAAATGCTGACTCCATAGTGTAAAATCCTTAAACGCTTCACTCCTGAGACTAGCCAATAAAAAATCATTTGCGTGAGGCACTTCTATTAGAAGCATTCCACCTTTCACAATTTTACTTTTTAAAATTTCTAAAGTTTTCAAAGGATCCGGCAAGTGCTCAATAACATGGAATGACACACATATATCAACAGAATCATCCGGAATTAAATCTATATCCGTTTTACAATCAATGCCTTCAGAATTTAAATCATCACAATAATTTTGCTGTATCTCAACACCTGATACCTCAGCACAATAGTCTTTTGCTAGCCTTAAAAAATCACCACTACCAGCACCAAAATCCAGAAGCTTTTTCCCCGTTACCAAATTCAAATTTGAATGAAGACGGCGTTTTGCATCTGTTATTCTTTCGTAATCCCTGTTCCCCGTTTTCAACTGCTTCTTTTTATCCTCTACATAAGCACCTTCTATATAGGTTTCATCACCAGTATAAAATTCATCTATGTAAATAACGCCACTAACACTATCTTTCCAGACTTTCAAATCATCCACATCTCTCGTTTTCTCACTAAACAAAATACGCGTTTCAAGTGAGGTTAATTGTAACTTTTCAAGTGTGGTAAATATTGTGTTCATCATTTTCAAAAAAGAAGTAGTATGTTTAAGTATAATATATTCTAGACTTTATAAGATGCGCTCTTTAATACAAGCACAGATATAACTTAAATAAGATTTTTATGAAAAAATTTCTATCACATAACAAATTAATGCCTCTTTACGGGATACTGATAAATCTTTGTTATAAAATAAACTGGTTTACCCCAATTATCTGGCTCACTATATATTTTTGCGAGACTTATAACAAATCGCCAACCCAAAAGAATGCAAAAACGCTTTTAGCGCTTAATCATAACCGCTTTCGCAATGATTTAGAGATTCTGGCAAATAGCAATAATTTTAAAATAATAATATTACCGCATTTTTGGATGTGCCGCCTGCAATATGCTCTATACAAGGGCCCCGTATCGTTTGATACAATCTTCAAACCATCACACGAAGACAAAATCCATCACGAAAAATTATCAAAATTCACGGCTTTATTCATGCCCAAACTATACGCAAAAATGGGTATTGATGGCGTTGTATCAGCCGCCAATCATTACATATCTGACTATCTATGGGGATCTCAATCATCTAAAAACGGCGCAGCTTATATAATCTTACACAAAGAAAACCTCTATGCCTCCGAAGCCATGCAACAATACAAAAAGAAACTTTGGAGCAAAGTACCCGACTTTACGTGCGACCTTTTAATTGTACACAACACTATTATGCGAGATATTTTTATCGAAAGTGGTATCGTGGATAAAACGCGTTGCTACGCCCTAGGTGCCATGAGAATGGATCAGTTTTTGAAAAAATATTGGCATAAACCGACACCACTACAAGATCAAAAACAGGTCACGCTTTTTTCTTTCACGCACAGAATAGGTGTTGGCGATGGCATTCCTCATTGGTACGAAGAATCTGACAACCATGAGGGGTTTATCAATTTATTTAAAGAAACTCATTACGCTTTTGCACTTTTTGCCAAAAACAATCCAAACGTCAAATGCGTTATAAAACCCAAATGGGGTGGAAAATGGACAGAGCAAATTGAAAACGCCGTTCAGGAACACGGCCTAAATTTATCAGATATTCCCAACATTGAAATTGATATAACCACGCCTGCTCCTAAACTAATTGAAAACTCAAGAGCCGTTTTAGGTTACAGCTCAACTACTCTTCTTGAATCTGTAGTTATTGGTGATAGAGAGATCATTATTTCCTTACTTGGTGAAGCCAATCGTCCTGATTACAAAGGCCGTATATTTTTGGAACAGGATTTATCAAATTTCAAGACAGCCGAAAATGTTGATGAGTTAATTGAAATCCTAGAAGAAGTCACAAAAGACGAGCCTGTCAAAATAAATAAGGAAACACAAAAGAAGCGAGAAGAAATATTTGAACGTTGGATTTCGCCCAGCTCTGCAAAAGCAACTGAAAATTATATCAAGCACATAAATCAAGCAATTGAGAAAAAGAAAAGCGCCTAAGCCGCCTTATCTTTTTGCTGAGAAAGAATAAATTCCACCAGAGCTATATCCCACTCCGTATCAATACTAACCATTGGCTCATTGATTAACACTGCGCCTGTTTTACCGCCCATCAAACTCTGATCATCCAATAAACATTCCCGGGTAATCGCATAAGCTACGCCATTACGGTAATAAAGGGGTTTTAGCTGCTGACGAGCGATAATCTTGCCTGCATTTTCCTTATCATAATAGCCCAGCTCACCTTCCTCAAAGGTAAGCTGCTTCAAGGGATGAGCCTTGGAATCACTTTCCGAGATTGTCCAAACCGCATCCAGATTATCATCAACAAGCTTACAAATTGTATCACTAACATGAGACGCTTGACGCAAAGGCGAAGTTGGCTGAAGCATCACCACGATATCATAATACTGACCATCATCCTCTTCAGAAGCTTTTAATGCATGAGTAAGGACATCAATATCTCCGATCCTATCACCGGAAATATCCTCGGGCCTGCGGAACGGCGCATCAATATCATGCTCTTGCGCTACTTTTGCAATTTCTTCGTGATCCGTAGAAACCACAATTCTGTCAATTTCACTAATACTCTTGGCAACATCTCCAACCAAGCCAACCATCGGAATACCACTAACCGGACGTAAATTTTTGAGCTTGATGCCTTTTGAGCCACCACGCGCAGGCACTACCGCTAAAATTCTCTTATTCTTATACATGCTCGGCCTTTCTTGCACTCATCATACACTCCAGCAAATCAGTCAGATCATCATGCAAATCAAGCGCAACTGAATCAAGGTCAGAATATTCATTTGTAATTCCGTAAAACCCGCAGCCAATATTCTCAGTCGCCACGCGGTCATTCTCGCCATCTCCAACCACCAGAATTTGATGGGGTTTGAGATTATGGATTTGCATCAGAGCAGACAGATTTTCTGTCTTACTTGCAGGCGATCCATAAACACTTTTCACAAAATTCCTGATTTCAAGCTGCGCCACAATCTTCCTTAAATCTTCTTGCGGAGTAGCAGAATTAATCACGGCCATAAGCCCGCTTTCCTTTATAAATCTCAAAAGCTCTGCTGCGCCACCGACTTCCGGTACTTGTAAAATCACCTTCTCACAGGTCAAACCATAAGCAATCGCCAGATCATCTTTATCCAGATGCTCAAATTGCTCGGCCAGTCTTTCGAAAATCCCGTAGCGATTTAAATGCGGCTCGTTTTGAAGAATAAATTCCAGCGCCTGAATTTCAGCCTCGTTTTCATGACCCAAAACATCAAAAAAAGCCTGACGTTTTACATGATTGGATTGCACAAGCGTACCGTCAAAATCAAAAGCAAACAGTTTCACTTGTGAAAGATCAAAATTCATCAGGCGGCCTTTACAGGCTTTATCCCTTTGCGACGAATTTTCTCGGGCAACTCATAGCGCCCCCAGTGATTGACCACAGTCTTACGCTCAGAGCGTTCCATAGCATTAATTTTCTTGTCCTTATAAAAAGAATCATCATTATAATGCTTGGTAGAAATTTCCTCGAAGACACAACCAGTTTCAGTCCTAAAAGCATGCCACATACCGGGCTGGACAAGACACGTATCGCCCGGATAAAGGATGCGTTTCTTACCCTCAAGGATAACAATCAATTCACCGGATAGCACTTGGAATGTCTCCTCCTTAAGCTTGTGATAATGCTGAGGATGGACTTGCCCCGGAAGCTGTACAATGATCTTCTTGCAGTAATCACGATTAACAATATCAATCAGAACCGCGCCAACTTCACGGAAATTTGCTACACCGTGATGATGTGAATATTCGGTTTTGAAATCTGCATTCAGATGAACGCCTGCTTCGTGGAGCATGGCCTTGATCTCGTGAATAGCTTTTTTGATAACCTGATCCTCGGACTCTTCGGGTAATTCAAGATTTTCTTTTAAAGCCGCAGCATCTTCCTTGATCTCATTTTGAACAATTATACCTGACTTGAATTCACCGCTAGAAAGCTGGCCTTCTTCAATCGGCATAGCAAAGTATACAAGATCACGGGTAAGTTCTGTGCCTGCCGGAATTGGCTCCTTCGCATAAACACCGCGTTGCAGGGTTTTAATCGCATCAATTTCGATATCCCGAGCTGACGGACGCCCTTCGATTGCACCGCACATCGCGACCCCCTTATTATAGGCAGCAAACCACGCCTCAATTTGCTCAGGTGTGGAAGAATACTTATTAAGTTTTATCTTATCAGTTTCAATGCCAACATGACGCTCGAACATGCGTGCACCCTTAGCATATGCAATCTGCACAGGGGCAGTTTCATCCTGATCTTCATGGGTCGACCAACCAACGGTAACATTCGGATAGCGCTTAAGAAACAGATCTATCTGGTTCAACTGTAAATCCTCAGGCGGAGTTGGATAAATCGATACACAATGCATGAAAGCAAAATCCACACCGCGATGCGTAAAGAAACTATACAGAGAATCAATCTCTTCTAATGTCAAACCACCAGTCGAGCAAATAATCGGCTTCCCACTCTCGGCAGCTGCTTCAAGCAAAGGCCAGTCCTTCGCCGAACAACTTGCGATTTTGAGGATATCAATATCCATATCCACGATATAAGGCACAGATTCCTCGTCAAAAGGCGTAGAGATGGAAATCATACCCTGATTGCGAATTTCCTTAAGCAACTTGCGGTAATCATCCGGCTCCATGCGCGTATCAAGAAAACGTGGAATATGCGGCGCTGTACTACCCTTCTTATGATCCGGATGAATAAATGTATCTAACTGACGGAACTGGAATTTCAAACCTGCACGAACGTCATGCTTTTTAGCCTGTTCGCCCATAGCCTTGATGATATTCAGCCCATGCGCCAGACTGCCCTGATGGTTATTAGCCAAATCCAGAACAAACAGGTTCTCGAAATCATATGTCAGTATATCATCCATATCCTTACACCTCTTTTATGTTTAAGCTGCCGCTTGTTTCAATGCTCCAGAACCGCTTTCCGTAGATAGTGCTTCCGGCACATATCCGGCAGCATAATTAATTGTCACTTTTTCGCCCGTTTGCGCAGATAGATGCGCCGCTGCGATCACAAGCATGGTATCAAGTCCGGCTTCAATCGAAATCGGGGAAAGCTTGCCACCTGCCAGAACATCTTCCAGATGGTTAAGCTCGGTGATGAAATCATCGGGGCGTGTTTTTTCAAAAATCTTTTCTTTAACTTCTTCGCCTATAATCCTCAATTTATCGCTATAAGGCGAAGGCACGCATTGCCACTCCAGCGCCTCATCGACACCTTGCAAACGCATGGATTTCAAAGTCGGCTTGGTCACAACATCCTGAACCACGCTACCCACAAGACCGTTTTCAGTTTTCACATTAAGTAGTGCGAGACGATCAAACTCCGCCTTGCCATCCTTCACATAATCCATAGTAGCTACAACCTCTGTGATTTTGCCTGCACCTACTACTTGCGCTATATACTGCCATAGATTAAGCGCGTGCGAATGCTCACCCAAAGCGCCGCCACCGCGCGTCCAATATCCAAGATACGTATCGGCAGGCCCGTCCAACCATGGATGCGCATTGAATATTCCTTGCCAGTGCTCGCGGAAAAACACATCCAGCGTTTTGACATCTTTGATATCCTTGGCTATCTCTGCAAATTTTACAGTACTTGCCGCCACCGCATGATCATAGCCGACAAAACATTCGATCCCGTTTGCTTTACACTGGTCAAACAGTTCCTGACATCCTTTAAGATCAGGTGTCGCAAATGGCTTTTCAACAAGAATTGCTTTCGGCTTTTCTTTTACAACCTCCAAGGCCAAGGGCACATGACTATCCGGCGGCGTGCCGATAAAGATGTAATCAAACCCGCCCTTTGGCGCATCATCACAGTGTACAAGCTCGATCTCTTCGTCAAATGCGCCGTAACGTGCAGGATAAATTTCATTTCGCGTACGTTCCAGCGCAGCACTATCAATATCACAAAGCGTTACATCCCAACCCTTTGATCGCGCAGCATTAGACAAATGATTTCCAATTGATCCGGCACCATAAATTTTTACCTTAGTCATAAAAAACCTTTAATTTTATTTTTTTGTAATAATAAAAATCTATAGTCAATACCGCTTCCAGTAAAGACTTATTTACCTTGAAGCCCCTACAATCCCAGATTTACAAAGCTTTTTGATCTTCCAGAAAAGACGGCTTCAAAGAAAACTCGATCTGTTTTTTATTGATTCGTCCTAACGGTGGCTCGAAAAGCTCAAAATAGTGCTGATCGAAACTTTCTTCATAGTGATAACGCCAATTCCTCTGCAAGTTACATTTCAAAAACCTTGCATTGGCTGTGCGCCCATCAACTAGGATCAATGTTCCAGACGCTAAAAAATGTTCAATAGTAAGAATATCCGCCGCCATCGGCATCCGGTCAGGATGAGCCGTACTCAGCCCTCTAATATCGCCTTTTGCCGAGAACTGATCCGGTGCATCCAGATAGATAAAATCGGGGCAAATATTAGGGATTTGATCATAATAGGTGCACATCCGTCCATTAAACTCCCCAATTTCCAGCGGGCAATAATGAATATTTACAAGCTTTTCAAACTCCGCCGGAATCGTTTTTTGGCACACTTCAATCCACTCCTTCATACAATCAACACTATGAAGCTCAAAGGGATTAGAGCGCCGCAAATTCTCCTTCACAAAATCAGCATGCGCCGCCTTATTTATATCAAGGGCATGTCCGATCGCCTTGGTTGATTTTCCAACACCAAATTCCAGAATCGTTGTCACTTTGCGCGATGTAATGAGATAATGTAGCCGCGCCAAATCATCGAGCTCCACAGGAAATGCCTCGTTATTTTCCGGATCAACGCTTAAGTAAAGCCCTTTATCTATTTTGGAACTAGCCGCAGAAATATCAACATTAAAAAGCTCATGAACTTTATGTTCATTCAAATAATTCTGAACATCAAAATCACCAAAAAGATAAGAGAAAAATTCACTATTCTGGAGCGCGTCTTGCACATTAATCTCCTGCATATTATATATCACTGTTTTTCTTGTTACGTCTTGCCCCTCTCTTTTTCAAGGGAAATTCACTTGCGGCAGTATTTGATACAGGCTAAAACTCCTAGAACAATCACCTCTTAACTATTATTATGGCTTGGAAAAATGGGATTCGACACGAAGCATGGCTGGATTCAAAAAACGCTAGATGGCGTTTCTATTTCGCATGCCGGAACATTCTTAAACCTTGAGAAAATTATAAATGCTATTCTAACAAACCCGAAAGACTTCCAAAATCTCTCTAATCGTTTAGATAATGAAAACCTTAGCTTTGGACTGATTATCGAAGCGCAGGATTATACCCTAGCCATCAGCGACCGCGTGCAAGGGTATACAATTTATTACAATCAGATCAATGGTGAGATTTTCACAAATCCTACAGACATAAAAAACCTGGACACACAATCTGTTCTCGAATTCGCCACAGCCGGCTATGTTCTTGGCAATAACACTCTAAATAAAGACATAAAACAACTTCAAGCCGGCGAGCTGGTATATATTGATAAAACCAAATCCAAACCAGCAATTAAAACTCACCGCTATTATTGTTATGCGCCAAAACCTGTAACTTCCGAAAAAACAAAAACACAATGGAAATCCGAACTTGGTGAAACGCTAGACAATATCATTCAGCGCACAATACACTCCTGTGAAGACAGGCCTATTTGCGTACCCCTAAGCGGAGGCCTAGACTCAAGACTCCTTCTCGCAAAATTCCATGAACATGGGGTAAAAAACCTCTATACCTTCAGCTACGGCATAAAGGGCAACTTTGAAGCCGAAATGGCAGAAAAAGTCGCGAGTATGATCGGGATAAAGTGGTTTATGGTGCCCTCCAATCCAAAAAAACTAAAAACACTCTATGAAAGTGATGAGCGCAAATCATATGAAGCAGGAGCACATGGAGTTTCCCGCATACCCAGCTATGTCGAATTTGAAGCTCTGAAAACACTCAAAGAACAAAAGCTTATTCCAGAGAACGCGGTCATAATCAACGGACAGTCCGGCGATTTTATTTCAGGCGGACACATTCCCACCTCCTTATTCGAAAATGAAAACCCAAACGAAAAGGATATGTATAGTTATATGCTGGGCAAGCATTTCTCTCTTTGGAGAAATCTAAAAACACCGGAGATCGAAGACAAAATTAAAACTCATATTGCAGAATTACTTCTACCCGATGATCCAACACTTTCACTAAAAGACAATCTGATCCGCCAATACGAGTCCTTCGAATGGCAAGAACGCCAATGCAAAATGGTCGTGAACGGACAAAAAGCCTATAACTTTTTTGGTTATGACTGGCGCTTGCCGCTATGGGATAAAGAGCTTATGGATTTCTTTGAAAAAGTACCATGGCATTTAAAATACAATCAAAACCTCTTCAAATCTTACTTAAGAGATTATAATTACAAAGGCATTTTCGAATTTGGCTCTGCCGAACCCAAGGTCTGGAAACCTCATCAATACTGGATATTATGCCTTGGACGATTGATTGGCCTGCTTCAGTCAAAAGAAGCCAAAGAGGATTACTATAAGAAAATGTATTATTACGGAGACCAGCTTTTCCAATACGGCCTATTTGACAAAGCTCTTTTTGACAAACATTACAAGGATTTGCGCAACATGATGTCGCTAGCGGTGTTGGATTATATGGAAGAACATAACATCCCCTTCCCTAATGCCGCATAAATTTCGATTGCTTTTATAGGCTTTCACTGCTTTTCTAGGAAAATAAGAGAAAAACGAGTATATAGATGAACGGAATATCAAAAAATATCGCTGTGATTGGCTGTGGCTATTGGGGAAAAAACCTCATCCGCAACTTTGCTGAAATAGGCGCTCTCACCGCGGTATGCGATGCCGATGAGGATCAAGCCCAAAAATTTGCGGCTAAGCATGATGTACAAGCGCTCTCGCTTTCCGATATCATGGCAAGCCAAGAAATCAATGGTGTAGTAATCGCCGCCCCCGCCGCACTCCATTATGATATTGCAAAACAAGCCCTTGAAAACAACAAACACGTTTTTGTAGAAAAACCTCTATCCCTTTCGGTAAGTGACGGTAAAAAACTCTGTGAACTAGCCAAAGAAAAAAACAAAATCCTGATGGTTGGGCATTTGCTCCACTACCATAGCGCCTATCAAAAACTCAAATCCATGGTCGAAAGCAGCGAGCTTGGTGATCTACGCTATATATACTCCAACCGCCTAAATCTGGGGAAAATCCGCCGCGAAGAAGATATCCTATGGTCTTTTGCGCCGCATGATATTTCTATGATCCTTGATCTGATGGGCGAGGAGCCTTCTGCCGTGCAAGCCACAGGCAGTTTCCACCTCTCGGAAAATATCGCAGATATCACAACCACACACCTCACATTTTCAGGAAACCGCAAAGCCCATATTTTTGTCTCCTGGCTTCACCCCTTCAAGGAACAAAAGCTAGTTATTGTCGGATCCAAAGCCATGATCGTCTTTATTGACGGTGAGCCGTGGGATCGCAAACTCCAGCTCTATAAGCACAACGTAGAAATCACAGATGAAACCGCCGCACCGCTCGTGGATAAGGCCGATGTCGAATATGTTGAGGTTGAACAAACCGAGCCGCTCAAGAATGAATGCCTACATTTCATCGAGTGTATAACTAGCGGTAAACAGCCCCGCACAAACGGAGATGAAGGTCTTCGCGTTTTAAAGGTTCTGGAAAGTGCCACGAATGATATCATCAAAAATAAAAGCCCTATGACCAACGCCGCCTAAACTTAAGGAGAACACGCCATGAGTGATTATTTTGTCCACGAAACAGCCATCATAGATGACGGTGTAGAGATTGGCAAAGGTACAAAAATCTGGCACTTCACCCATATCCTTGGGCGCTGTAAATTAGGTAAAAATATCGTTGTCGCCCAAAACGTTATGATTGGCCCCGAAGTCACTATCGCCGATGGATGCAAAGTACAAAATAACGTAAGCTTGTACAAAGGCATTCACTTGGAAGAAGGCGTATTTTGTGGCCCTTCATGCGTTTTCACCAATGTCAAAAACCCGCGCGCCATGATAGAGCGCAAAGACGAGTTCCTTGAAACCTATGTTGGGAAATGGGCAACAATCGGTGCGAACTCAACCATTATCTGCGGCACAAAAATTGGCGCTTATGCCATGATCGGCGCTGGCGCAGTCATCACCAAAGACGTTCCAGCCCATGCCGTTATGGCAGGCAACCCCGCCAAACAAATTGGCTGGTGCTCCCATGCGGGGGAAATCTTGGACGAGACACTTGTCTGTAAACGCGAAAACAGACACTATAAGCTTGTAAACGGAGAACTACAGGAAATCGACAATGACCAAGCAAAATACGGCTCTTAAGTCCATAGGCAATATCCCCTTTATTGATCTGGCATTTCAACAAAGTCTAATCCAAAACGAAATCAAAACTGCCATTGATAAAGTCCTAGCTCACGGAAAATACATCATGGGCCCTGAGGTCACAGCCCTAGAAGAAACCTTGTCAAAAGCTTGCGGCGCAAAACATACAATTAGCTGCTCCAGCGGCACAGATGCCCTTGTCATGGCGCTTATGGCTTTGGGTATAAAATCCGGCGATGCGGTGCTTGTGCCCTCTTTCACCTTCGCCGCCACTGCCGAAGCAGTAGCCATACTTGGCGCAACACCTGTTTTTGTCGATGTAAACGAAGATGATTACAATATCAGTCTTTCAAGTCTAAAAAGCGCTTATGACATAGCCAAGAATGACCAACTAAATGTTGCAGGGATCATTGCCGTAGATTTATTCGGCCTACCTGCGGAATATGATGCCATTGAAGATTTCGCAAAAACCAACAACCTCTGGGTTATGGCTGACGCCGCCCAAAGCTTCGGCGGTAAATACAAGGACAAACCTGTTGGCTTAAACGGTCTAATTACCACAACCAGCTTCTTTCCCGCCAAGCCTTTGGGCTGTTACGGAGATGGCGGCGCAATCTTCACCGACGATGATGAAATTGCCGATATTTTGCGTAGCATTCGTGTCCACGGCAAAGGCTCGGATAAATATGATAACGTCCGCCTAGGCGTAAATGGGCGCCTTGATACAATTCAAGCCGCAATTCTGCTGGAAAAACACAAGATTTTTGAAAATGAAATTGAAAAGCGCAATAAGGTTGCCTGTTATTACAATGAAGGCCTTAAAAATATCGTGAAAATCCCTGTGATTGATAATCACCGCCTAAGTGCATGGGCGCAATATACTGTTCAGGTCGAAAATGCCGAGGAACGCTCTCGCATCACCGCTGAATTGAAAGAAGCAGGTATCCCGACGGCTATTTACTATCCTCTACCACTCCACCAACAAACCTGTTACAAGGATTATCCGGCAAGCCCTGATATGAGCATATGCAAAAGCCTCTCCCAAAAAGTTTTTAGCCTGCCTATGCACCCTTACCTCACCACGGAAACACAAGACTACATCATTGAGGCGCTCAAAAAAGCGGCAGGATAAAAATGAAAATCCTCTATGTCTGCCGCCTATATTCTGGATTTGAAGAGAGTCTTAAAACAGGCATCTGGAATCCCAAAGGCGCACCGACCATCGCGAGGATGATCGAGCATCTGGATTCTTCCGAAAATCACGAGCTTACAATCTTGCTGACCGCCAAAGATGTAAACCAAACCATAAAATCTCAAACTATAAAACTTGAAAATCTGGATACAGAAATAAAAGTGATTGCCGGAAACGGCAGCTTACCTGATTGGCTTTGGAAGTTTAGAGATAAATTCGCAGATATCTGGCAGCTTTTATTCATCACGAAAACCTATCGAGCAGTCAAACCGGATCTAGTCTATTGCGACCGCGTAAACATCATCCCTGCCGCTATATTAGCGCGCTTTACCAAAGCCAAAATCTTATGGCGCGTAATGGGCATTCTTGAGGGCATGCATAAATCTGCCGAACAAAATGACTGGCGCTCTTCTTTTCGCAAATGGCTCTGGCATAGCCCATTTGAAACTGTGATTTGTACATTGGATGGCTCTGGCGGCGGCCCGTGGATGGACAAAGCTCTTAAAACAAATGTGCCAAGGCACCTGTTACTTAATGGCATCCAGAAAGATTTAAAATCTAAGAAACTAGAAAGCCTTCCTGATAAAGGTATTAAAATGCTTTTCGTTGGCAGGCTAGAATCCCTCAAAGGCATCGAAGAATTTATGGAAGCCTTTTACGAAGCCGCCCCAAGTAACCCCGATCTTGTCGCTGTTATTGCAGGCGATGGTAGCCTAAGAGAATCTCTTGAAAAAGACACCGCAGCAAAAGGACTAGAAGAACGCGTAATATTCCTAGGCAGTATCACCCAAGCCCAACTCAAATATGTCCGTCAAAATTGTGATTTTTATGTCTCGCTGAATAAGCAAGGCAACCTTAGCAACGTCAACCTTGAGGCTCTCTCTGACCACCTACCAGCAATTATTCCTGCTTCGAACCCACAAAGCGGCATTGATATAGATACGGATAACCTAATTCCTGAAAACGTGTTTTACAGATTCGGTAAGGTCGGAGATACCAAGGCTTTGGTAGATGCCATCACCTTTATGTGCGATGATAAAAACCGTAAAACATATAAGGAAAACGCGACGAAAATTGCCGATGAGATTTTGCCTTCTTGGGAAACACGCATAAACCAAGAGCTGGAAATCTATGAAAGCATCAAACCTAAATCATACGATTACGCGATTATAATTTCCGATCTAGGTTCTGGCGGCGCGCAAAAAGTAGCTATATCATTGGCAAAGGATTTAACCGCTCAAAATAAGTCCGTCTTGTTTGTCACTCTCGATAACGGACAAAACCCGTTTTTTGAACTGCCGGAAGATATTAATCACATTGCCCTCAACAAAGTTGAAAGTAGCAATAATTTCATAAAAAAAATCACCTCCAATCTTGGACGGATATATGCTCTTCGAAAAACCTTAAAAGATAATAAACCCGAAACAGTCGTATGCTTTATCGCTCCAACAAATATCCTGACCATCGCCGCAACCAGAGGACTAAAAACAAAAACCATCATATCTGAACGAAACGACCCCACACGGCAAAGCTTCGGCAAATCTTGGGATACGCTCCGAAGAAAAACATATAAATACGCAGATATCATAACCGCCAACAGCCCGAATGCGGTTGAAAGCATGAAACCTTATGTGCCGGAAAAAAAGCTTCGCTATATACCAAACGCTCTACCCAAGCCAGATAAAAAATACATCTTACCTCATAACAAGAAAGAAAAAATCATATTGTGTGTCGGGCGACTACACCCGCAAAAAGCCCACAACATACTACTCGAAGCTTTCGCTCAAATTCACCCCGACCATCCGGACTGGAAACTTGTCTTAATCGGAGATGGCGTTTTACGTCAAAAACTAGAGACACAAGCCAAAAACCTAGGCATTTCAGAATCAGTAGAATTCAAAGGTATCCTTAAAAACCCATACGAATATTATGCCAAAAGCCCTATTTTTGCTCTCCCCTCCTTATATGAGGGCACACCCAATGCCCTATTGGAAGCGATGAGTTGCAGCCTTACCCCTGTTATTAGTGATACATGTGAAGGAGCAATGCCCTATGTTACACATAAACAAAGCGGCCTTATCACAAAAGTACAAAATGCTGATGATCTAGCTCAAAAATTAAGCACACTAATAAATAATACAACACTTTGCGAAACGCTTGGCCAAAATGCCATTAAAGCCGTAAAACCCTTATACGAAAAAACAACATTTGATTTGTGGCAAGAGGCTCTAAAATGAAAAAAATCAATATCCTGAGCCCGGGCTTCACAAGCCCAAACAGCGCCGCATTCCTTTTCCCACTTATCAAGTTCAAACACGCCCTCAAAAATCATGACTTTAACATAACCATATATAATACTCTTGAGAACAGAATAACTGACTGTAATTTTCTCTTGGTAGATAGCAAATTTTTTAAAAACAGCTGGGCACAGGACTTTAACGGCACTTTAGAAACAATTTCAGAACTAAACCAAAAAACAAAGTTAATCTGGTGCGATCAAAGCGACAGCACGGGCACATTCTTGGGTCAAGTCTTGCCGTATGTCTATAAATATTGCAAAGCGCAAATTATAAAAGATCGCAGCGAATATATGAGCACGCATTATGCCTCACGCATATATGCCGATTATTATCACAAAAAATATGGAATTAACGATAAAGATTCCTTTCTCGATCAAATCGTACAAAACAAAACCGATCTAGAAAAAATCAGCGTTTCGTGGAACTCGGCTTTCATGAATTATGGTGTAAATTATGATTATATATTGCGCCTTCGAAAACATATTCCTTTTAATTTTTTCCTGCATTTTTCAAAACCCCGCGCAAGACCTGAAGACGAGCGCCCCATTAACTTTACCTGCCGCATGGGAATTTCTTATGCGCGGGAAACAATTTGTTATCAACGCAAAGCAATTAAAGAGATTCTCAAAGATCAAATACCTACAGACAAACTCTCACGCACTGCCTATTTTAAAGAGATGGACCGCAGCAAAATTTGCATCTCGCCTTTCGGTTTAGGAGAAATCACCTTAAAAGACTTTGAAGCACTCTTGAGCGGAACCATGTTACTCAAACCAGATATGAGCCATATGAAAACATGGCCAAACTTGTTTCAAGATCAAAAAACTTGCCTATTCCACAGCTGGGATGCTGATGATATTAAAGAAAAAATCGACTGGGCACTCAGCAATAATAACGAGAGAATTAGCATCGCCAAAACTGGTCAGAATTTATACGAATCGCATACACTAGGTAAAGAGGCTGGGCAACTTTTCGCAGAGCATTTTAAAACTATGCTTAGCTAACCTTATAATATTCCTTATACCACTCAATAAACTTGGGCACGCCTTCATAGATGCTAGTGGTTGGTTTATAGCCCGCAACTTCCGTTGTTTCATGAACATCGGCATAAGTTTCCTGCACATCACCTGCCTGCATAGGTTTAAAATCAATATCAGCACTCTTACCTAGCTCTTTTTCAATTAGCCTTACAAAATCCATCAAATCTTCGGATTTTGTATTACCAATATTCAAGACCCGCTGCGGGGCATCTTTACCATTATCTTCGGGCGGATTTTCCAACACAGCCAAAACGCCGCTGACGATATCATCAATATAGGTAAAGTCACGCTTCATCTCACCATTATTAAAGACCGGTAATTTCTCCCCCTCACAAATTGCCTTGGTAAAGATAAACAATGCCATATCAGGCCGCCCCCAAGGTCCATAAACTGTAAAGAACCGTAAACCCGTCTGCGGAAAACGATAAAGATGCGCATAAGCATGGCTCATCAATTCATCACTACGCTTTGTCGCAGCATAAAGAGAAATCGGACTATCAACACGATCTTGAACAGAAAACGGCAACTTCTCATTACCGCCATAAACAGATGAAGAGCTTGCATAAACTAGATGCTGAAAACCTTCCGTAAAACGGCAACACTCAAGAATATTCAAATGCCCCAAAACATTACTACTGATATAGGCATATGGATTTTGCAGGGAATAACGAACGCCAGCTTGCGCGGCCAAATGAACAACCTTGGCAAAAGGTCCATACTTCGCCCACATCACCTTCATGTTTTCTGTTTCGGCAATATCAATTTTCACAAAAGTGAATTCGGGGTAGGCCTGAAGAAGCTTAAGCCGTGCCTCTTTGATCGTAACATCATAATAATCATTGAGGTTATCAATTCCGACAACTTTTTGCCCAGATTCTAATAAACGCAGCGCCGTATGAAAACCAATAAATCCGGCGGCACCAGTAACAAGAATAGGATCAGACACTTAAAAACTCCGGCTATAATGGATATAATCCGAGAGGTTATAGCCGAATACACACTGTAAATCCAGTAGCTATGCCCAAGACATATGTATTATTGCACATAATACTGATAGTTTTGATGCAATCAGGCGCTCTTCTTCTTAAAACCGAATAACCCTCTGCGATTATTCTGGCTTTCAGCCAAGTCCTTCACCAGAGCCTCAAGCTCATCAAGCTTACTTGCACGTTTCTCCGAATCACCACGCTGATCGGTAAGTTGTGCCGTTACACGATTAACCATATCCTGCTCTTTATTCAAAGTAGTCTGTAAATGCTCGATGTGATCCGTCAATTGCCTGCGTTCACGATCACGTTCTTCTTCTAAGATCTTAAGCTTTTCCCTAAGTTTCTCGATTTCTGCGCTTTGAACAGGTGCAGACGCTTTGGGAGCATCCGATTTTTTATCCTGAGCAATATCAGGCTTAACTTTATCACCGTAAACGCGTATCAATTCAGAAACATCAATCTTCGGACGTTTGGTATCCTTGTCCTCAACAGTGATTCCCTTCTCCTCTATGTGGCGATACAGCGTTTGGCGTGTAATTCCAGCCATGGAAGCTGCCTTTGAGAGTGAAACTTTCATGTGTTTACCTTCTGTAAATGTAACAATTGAATGAGACAATCCTAACTGTAAAATGATTCAATTTCAATCAATCGACTCAATTTTCTCTGACTAATCCCAAAAAAGACATTTTTTATCGCAGGGAAATCATAAATTCTAACGTATTAAACATTAAGCCATAAAAACTAAAATGGCCTCATGCACTTAAATGATGCGAATCACTTAAGGTCATAATACTATTTAATAAGTTAAGGGAAACACGAGCATGTCTTTGAAAAAACTTTATATTCTGCCTATTTTGATATTCACACTTCTATATACGCAAAATTTACAAGCAGGTCTTTTTGATAAAAATCGAAACAAGAAAGATGTCGAGATTATCAAAAACATTGAATATGGAAGCCATGAAAGACAAAAGCTAGATTTATATTTACCTCAAAATACGAACTCTTCCCGTTTACCTGTGCTGATGTTTATTCATGGGGGCGCATGGCAAAAAGGTGATAAAGATATGTATGACAAGATGGGTATCTTTTATGCTGAAAATGATATCCTTTTTATTGCCATTAATTACAGACTCTCCCCAGATTATGTTCATCCCGCTCTGGCTGAAGATTGCGCCCATGCTGTAAGCTGGATTTATCAAAATATCGACAAATACGGCGGCAACACAAATAAAATCACGCTTTCAGGCCACTCTGCCGGCGCTCATCTATCAGCCTTAATATCAACGGATAAAAGATATCTTGACGCATATGGCCTACCAACAAGTATATTCAAAACCGTCATTCCAAATGACACAGCCAGTTTTGATTTTTTACTACCTATAAAAAAAGGGAAACGAATCGTCCAACCCATTATTGATTATACATTTGGCACTGACGAAAAAGGCCTTGCCGATGCCTCTCCAATCACACACGTAAAAAACAATGGAAACCTTCCCGATTTTCTGCTTTTTGTTACAGGCAAAAGGCAAGACGCAGTAATACAAACCAAAAACTTTCATAAAACCTTACAAGCTTATGGCGCTAAAAGCGAAATGCATGTGATACCTCGCCATTCTCACAGAAAAATGGCTTTGAGCATGTTCAACCCGAATTCAGAAATTGCTCAAAGAATTATAAAAGTCGTTAAAGAGTAAGATTAACTACCGCCAAAAGCAGACATATCCATACCTGAAATCACTTCGGCTTCACTACCAGAGCCAAGAACACTTGTCGTCGCTTCATTGGCAAACATATTCTGCGTACCAGCAACAATATCAACATTTTGAGCTGTCTGGCCTACAACTTCACTTGTCATACCTAAATTAGCCATTAAAGGGTCCCACACATGTTCCATCATAAAGTCACTATAACCATCAATTAAATCCCCCGCCAGAAACTGCGTAACATGGGTTTGTGACAAACCCGCCTCAGTAAAGTGAGATACTGCCAATGTTGTCGGATCAACAAAAACGCCAGTAAGCAAACCCATAGCTCCACCGATTACAGCAGACATAAAAATATGCTTTATACCAAATTTGCTCTCTTGTTTTGCCATCACGGCCTCACCTTCATTAAGTTTTCGAAAAAGTAATTGATAATCACTTGCAACACCTAATCATAAATGATATTCATTTGCAATAAGAAACTTTCAATACCGGAACTATTTTTTAAGGATGGGTACAATGAATATAAAAAACAAATGGCTTGCTACAACAATTTTAGCCGCATTAGGAACATCATTCAATCAAGCAGCCATAGCCGCCCCGACAGATGTTGTAAAAACAAATCTTCCTGTAAAACCCGTTACCGTTTTATCAAAACCCCCGAAACTAGACTCTAATGGACCTGAGTATGTATTCCAGTACAGCACTATGCATGAGGGCGATTACACAAATGAAGATGGTTTAGGCCGTGATGTTGACTGTAATAAGCTAACAACTGCAACTGATGAAAAAACCGGTCTTCCTATAAAATCATTGGAAGTACAGTCTGCTTTTACGCCAGGTGTTACTGTTTTTGTTCCCATGAGGCTTAATCCTGACACTGGCATAGCCGCAGGCACACATTTTGAGCAAAAAAATGGTCGTACACACAATCAACAAGTTCGTATATCAAAAGAAGAATGGGAGAAAGCGCCTTTACACTATTATAAGACACTGGATTTTATTTTGGGTACAGGAGACATAAGTGACGGCTCCAGCTTTGATTCTTATGCAAGCAATAATAGAGGCAATAAATTAACAGCGGCGAGTACTTTGAATAGATATGAAGACCACGTTGACCAAGCCCATCATCCTAAGTCTGAAATGAATGCCGCTCAATATATGTGTCAAAAATTTTATCAGACCTATGAGAATTAAGAAGTCAGGATTAATAGTCACAGTCAAAAAGGTCACTCATGCTGCTCCAACAGCCTATTAAGCATATTGCTCATGAAATCGCATCCGAGATTAATGACTACGATCCGGCTACAATAGATCGGCTGCGTGATGCCATGCTTCGGGATGAACACTACATCCTGATGAGAAAAGACATATTTCAAGATGTGCTTAATGACTTCGTTTCCAGTTACCGGAACAACGCCATAACCCAAGATACAGATCATATACGTGAAAATCTGTTTCAGGCTCTACGTTTTATCACTACCGGTTCGGTAAAGCCTCACAAAGCAGAACGCACCAACTTTATGAATTACCATGATCATGAAGATGGCTGTGAAGAAGTTTCCGAAGAAATGGCAGAGATTGAAGCACGTCAAAATGGTGGCGAAATCTCGGGACGCATTGTTTCAGGTTTTGGTATTTCAGAAAAAGAAGGAAAATATAAGCTCAAATTAAACCCCGCATTTATCTTCGGTAGTTTTAAAGGTGGTGAAAACCAGAATAAATTACAGGAATTCCTATATAAGGAATTACAAAACATAACAGGACACGATGACCTTCAAACCTTAAGTTCAGAAGACTTATATCTGGATGCAGAGGATTTACGCACGATATGCAGAAATCTTTTTGCGTCGCTAGATCATGAGGATCAATCCCTTGATGCCTTCATGAAAGATATCTTACTCGAAGAAGTCAAACATGATGATTTGGTAAAAATTGAACAACGCAAAGCAAAAATAGAAACATCGGGTAGCTTTGCAAGCCTAAGTGAACATAAACCAGAAGCTGAGGAAACTTCTAACAAAAGAATGATCGGTCTATCCACGGCATTAACGGTTATCAGTCAAATAATTGACAGCCCGGAAATGAAAAAAATCCGTCATAAATACAAAGCAAGCGAGCGTCTTGTTAAAAAGGATTTATCCCCTCTTGATATATTATGCACTGATATAGACAGACTCCAAAATGTAATTGATGTGCATATAAACCAACACAACACATCTCTTGCTGACCTCGAATCGATCTCTGCAGAATTTAGAGAAACTATAGCTGGTAGCATGCATATCCTGAAAATTCTAGACCGTGCCATGAAACATGTGGACGGACAAGATAAAAACCGGATGCAAATAAATCATTTGGCCAGAATGCTCGAAGACTCATCTTTGGCACCAATAAGCTTATCCAGAAAATATTTAACCAAAGAAGGGCAGGAAATTGCTCATCATTTAGGTCGCCATACCGGACAAGAAGGCGCTGATTTAGTTGGTGGTTTTACAGATTTTCTGGAAGATTTCGGCGGCGAAGTGATCAGTTTTGTTGCTCAGAACAAAGTTCTAACAATTGGCTTAGGCCTAAGTTTCTGGTTTTTAATGTCTGCGGCCAATAATCAAGGTGGCGGCGCAGATATGGCTAATCAATTAGCTTCATCCTGCTCATCAACGGGTCAGTCAGGTTTGCTTAGTGTATCAGGCGGATTTGCCATAAGCGAGGAAGCCTTCATGAGTGGAGAAGCGCTCAACCTTGCTAGCTCAAGCCTTCAAAATGAAGTCACTGAAATGTCATGTGATGGAGTTGAGCAACAATTCGGTGTCCAAGCCATTAAACAATGCCATTTTCACCTGCCTGTCAAAGTCCCCTATTTCGAACATTGCCTAATATCAGATCAGGCGGTAGTACAGCTTAATGAGGGCATTGAATTGATCAAAGGGCCATTAAATATGATTCTTGATGCTCCGGCCGACGGCATAAACTTGCTGGCCCCGCGCGATCCCGATGAAGTTCCGTTTTTTTTCGCAGAAAACTTTAAGACCTCTTTGCGCAGCACAGGCGATGTCTGGTTTGTTTTAAATGGTTATCAGAATTTATCACATGCGCCTTGGGCTGCCACCGCAACCTCAATGGGCTTTAAGCTAGGAACAGTTGCCGCACTTGCCAAAACTTCGGGCTTGGTAAGACCGCTATATGATGGCGCAATCGGCTTATTCGAAGACAATAAATACTTGATTTCAACTATTCCAAGCGCCGCATATGGATATAGCGAACAAGGTGTTAGCGGAGCCATTATGGCCACCGTTTTAGGAACAGGAGCATCTTATACGGCACTCGGTATACATAGAGGCGTTCAAGGGCTGGCGAATATCCAAAGTTTTAAACATTCCCAAACCAAGTATAACCGGGCCGAGCGTGCTCTCTCGGCACAAAGTGAATATTATGAAACCCCATCAGGTATACTTGTTCCTGAACATATCACACTTGATAAAAACACAATAAACCTTTTTGAAAAATCCGATTACCCTACTCTAAACCTTAAAATCGGTGGTGAAGATTACGCTCTTGAATTAACAGATGAGAAATATGAAGCTTTGCTGGATGAACTCATCGGCTTTATTTTTATCCTTGAAAATATGCCCGATAAGCTGGGCATTGAGCCTCAAGAAGAAGACCCTGAAATGAACATCATCAATAAAGCATACGGGCACTCCAAATCATGGAGCTGCCTAACTGATATGCCTTATCGTGATTACTTACAAAGATCATCAGCACATTGTCTTGAGTCCTTAAAAGAATATAAAGAAAACCCTGGTTCAGAGGTAAATCTTTGGACTCTTGAACGCCGAATGCAACAGCATATCAATACTGTTGCAGGCGCCCAGATGATTCACTTAGACCAATTCATGGAAAACCTCTCTAGACGGCAAAAAGGCGAACTTCGCATCAATGCCAAAAAGACCGAAAGGCAATTTGACCGTGCACAATCCCACAGAAATGACTGGGATAAGCTAAGAAAATTAGGGTTCAATGCAGGCCGGTCACTGGATTACACGCGCCACCTACCCTTTACGACCTCAGCTTCTTTAGGCACAAAAGCAATTTCAGCCTCAGCTACAGGTGCAAAAATGCTATTACGTGGAGGCTGGTCTGCTTTGCGCGATGATGCCATACCCTATGTACATAAAAAATATAATGCCATTAGTCCAGAGACCAAAGGAACGGCTATAGGGTCATTATTAACATTAACAGCCGCAGCCATCAACGTTGATGCTAATCCCGAAATACAGCAATCTATCAAGGACACTTTATCATTTGGCGAACATGGCGCTGAAGCTGCCCGAATTTTTCTAGAAGTAACTGATAAACTCGGACTTCATTATCTAAGCCCACAAGAGCAAAAAGAAATTATTGAAAGCGCAAGAATTATTGCAGCAAAAGACATGCCACAAAGCGTGATTGATGGTGTCACAACATATTCCGGCGCAACAGGGCATGTCGCAGGAGCAGGTACAGCCTCGGGCTTATTCGCCGTCTATAATTTTTTGGAAGATCACCTGATCGTTCATTTAAGTATGGGGTATGTCTGTATTCTTGCTGGCGGCGGCGGGCGTTTAGCCGCAGATATGGCAGCAGCGCCATTAGGCGGCGCAGCAAATGTAGCCAAATATTTCAATGACCAAATTGCCAATCATACAAAAGGTGTGATTGATGCCAAAAAACCTATCCGCGCTATGAAACAAGAACTACGCGATCTAAAACGCCTAAGTCGTAATATCATAGAATTCGATAAAGAATATCTGCCTGAACTTGTTGTGAAGTAATTTTCGGATTTTCAGAGAAATGGTGGACCCTAGCGGGATCGAACCGCTGACCTCTTCGCTGCCAGCGAAGCGCTCTCCCAGCTGAGCTAAGGGCCCGTCTTGAAAACGAAAAAAAGTATTATCGGGTTTTCACTAAAGTTTCAAGTATCTTTTCACGATTTACAGGCACAGTCTTTACTTTTACGTAAAATGATCTATATAGTGGCACAATTCTTGAAATAAATTTGAGCTTATTAATTTATCTGGTCGATGAAGGAGAAAAAACATGACCTCGGAAGAAATTACAGATATCGTAATACAATATGCCAGTTTATATGGCCTGAAAATCGTAACAGCCATTGCCATTTTCATCATTGGTAAATGGATTGCCAAAAAATTGGTTGGTGTTGCCAAAAACCTGATGACCAAAGCCAAAATTGATGAAACCCTCGTCAGCTTTGGAGGAAACATCCTCTACAGCCTTGCCTTAGTCTTTGTCGTTATTGCCGCCCTAAGCCAGCTTGGAATCGAAACAACATCTTTGGCCGCCATAATAGCTGCAGCAGGTTTAGCCATTGGCCTGTCTTTGCAAGACTCCTTATCAAACCTCGCATCAGGCGTGATGATTATCTTATTCCGTCCATTCAAAATTGGTGATTTTGTTGAAGCAGGAGGAACAGCAGGAACAGTTGAAGCGATCTCTATCTTTACTACAGAATTTAGAACAGCAGATAATCGTCTAATTATTGTACCCAATGGCTCTATCACTTCCGGCAATATTACAAATGCATCAGCAAAGCCTGAGCGCCGCATTGATCTTGTAATTGGTGTTGGTTACAACGATGATCTTAAAAAAGTTAAAGATGTTCTAGCCAAAATTGTTTCAGAAGATGAGCGCATCTTACAAGACAAAGATGTAACCATCGCAGTTGCAGAACTTGCAGATAGCTCCGTCAACTTAGTAGTTCGCCCTTGGGTTGCAAGCGCAGATTACTGGAGCGTAAGGTTCGATTTAATTGAAAAAATCAAGACCACTTTCGATGCTGAAAATATCTCTATACCATACCCACAAAGAGACCTGCATATTGTTGGTAGCGATACAGCTACACTTAAAAAAGCGGCTTAAATTGAGCAAAAAAGAAAAAGAAAAAATAGAAAAGCCCCCAATCGGGGGCTTTTGACTATCTGCATGGCAACTTATAGCCACCCGCACCACCATATAATTCAGGATATCCAAAATAGGAAATCAAACTATCCTTAAAATCAATCATATCGCGTGTTTTCGCCTCAACATGCTCATATAAATCATAATAATCAACAATCCCTGCAACCTTTTGGTTATTGGTAATCACAGGCATATAGCGATACCCATATGATTTCATTAACTCTAGAGCATCATCTATATCATCATACGGATTCAAAACTTTTGGATTGGAAATCATAACATCCCAAGCAGAAAGTTTCTCAGGCGAATTTTCTATTATGCCATCAAGCCCTTCAACCCAATCCATAGGACCACTAAAAACTCTGTACATGATCTCTTTTTCTGTAACCATTCCAATCAAATGTTTTTGATGATCAACAATACTAGAGGCCCCTCTTTTGAGTTTCCTCATATCCTTGAGAATATCCAAAACTTTGCTTTTTGCGCTAAAAACCAAAGGCTTTACACCAGATAGCGTATCAATAACAGTTTGGGGAATTTTAAAATTAGCGTTACTTTGCATCATCATAATCTCCTTTCATTAAGCAAGACCACAATAAAAATACATAATAATTTTAAGAAGTTAATTGCCTACTAATTGTCCAAAAAACATAATCTATAGGCAAATATAATTTTTATAAAAATCAAAAATTTTGTCAAGAAAATCAGACATAAAAAAAGCCCCCGATTGGGGGCTTTTAAAAAGAGAATTCTATACTTTTACCTGTCTGACATCAAAGACAAGATATGTGAAAACATAACAACAAAGCTTATATATAAGCTTAGAGCCGATGACCAAGCCAATCTGCTATTCATCTCAGCACCATAAGCAGAATTATATTGTTCTTTTGTTGCTTGAGTTTCCCAAGCTGTCATGCCCGCAAAAGCTAAAACAACAACAATATTCAAAAGCATTTCAAATCCGCTTGAATACTCAACAAACAAGCCAATCATAGAAACAACCAAGACCCCTATGATTGCCATGAAGCAAAAAGTCCCTATAGCAGATAAGTCTTTTTTAGTCGTATAACCAAAAATACTTAGCCCGACAAACATTATTGAGGTCACAAAAAACGCTCTTGCAATATCTGCCCCTGCAAAAGCAAGCGCAATCACTGAAAAGCTTACGCCATAAAGGAAACTCACACCCAAAAAAGCCATCATAAGCTGTTTGGAATTCATTCTGGCAGGATTAAATCCAAACCATACAATGGCAAGCGGCGCAAGCATAACAATCCATTTCTGTGGACCGCCTAAAAACAGCATCATAAGGTCAGGTGAGCTAGAAACAACCCAAGCTGTGAGCGCTGTAACCATAACGCCTAATCCCATACGATTATATACGCTTTGCATGTGATCACGCAAACCAACATCTATATTGGTTTGTGTACGAGATTGTGAATAACGATTAGTTTGCATTTTATCCTTCTCCATTCTTTTTGAAAAATGCGATTATCAAACTTATATACTCTATTATAGCAAAGATCAAAAGATCTCGCGAATGATTTGCAATTAAATTCGTTTATTTCAAACAAAAGTTACACTTCATTTGCGCCTGCCCCTAATCAACCAAGGATTCAAGCGCTCCCCATCTTGGTCTTTATCACGTATAAAACGTTCTTTTTTACTAACAGGAGGCAAAGATGCCGAATCAGGAATATTCGTGTTCGTTACTGCAGAAATAGCTTCTATACGTTTTTGAATAGGCGGGTGAGTAGCAAACATCCCCAGAAATGGTACGTGATTTTCAACACACATCATAGCAATATCATCCGTAGTCTCGGGTATGCGATCGCGGCCAGAAATACGCATCAATGCCCGCATCATAGCCTCAGGATTTTTAGTTAACTCTATCGCGCCAGCATCAGCCATATATTCACGCCTTCTGGATAAAGCAAAGCGCATCATAAGTGTTGCCAAATAACCAAGCCATAGCACCACCGCAATAACCAGCATAGCTATAATTGTAGCCATAGCATTATCACGACGCCCACGTGAATAAAACAAACTGTACCGAATATTACTCCAGGCAAGCTGCGCTAAAAAGCCAAACATACCTGTAAAAATAACACAGACAATTAACAATCGGACATCTCTATTCATAATATGGGTAAGCTCATGCGCCAGCACACCTTCTAATTCATCCTTTTGCAAAGAATTCATCAAGCCTCTTGTGACCGTGATACAATAGGATTTATCATCAATGCCGCTGGCAAAAGCGTTTCTAGCATGGGTTTCTATGATCTCAAGCCTAGGCATCTTAATCCCGCGTGAAATACATAAATTCTCCAGCAAATTATAAAGCTCCGCTTCCTCCTCTCTTGAAACCGGATGGGAATGCGCCAGCTTCCTAATCATTGCGCTATGGGAAAACCATGCAATCATAAACCAGATTGCGACAGCCGTTAGAATTAAAGGCAGAAATTCAATTGTAACATATACAGCTCCTTGCGCCGCGCCAAGAGGATCAATCTCGGCTTGCGGCAACATGCCTTTGGTCGAGCCCATACCCAGCAAAAAAACAATAATCCAAAAAATCACAGCTACAAGCACAGGATAAAGCGCCAGCAATAACACGCACCGCGCATTATTATTCCAGATATGCGTACTCAGACCAATTGCAGGTTTACTCATCACACAATCATCCTAAGCGCTTAAAAGATTTAGAATTTCACTTCAGGCGGTTTGTTCACAAGCTTTGCCTCGGCAGGATCTAGCTCAAAAAACTCTTCCTTTTTAAAACCAAAACTACCCGCAATCAGCACAGCCGGAAACTGCTCAGTAGCTGTATTATATTCGGCTGTCGCATTATTGAAGAAACGTCTTGCTGCAGCAATTTTGTTTTCGATATCGGATAGCTCATTCATTAATTTTTGAAAATTCTGATCAGCCTTAAGGTCAGGATAATTCTCAGCCACAGCCAAAAGCCCCATCAAAGCCCCACCCAAAACATTTTCTGCGGCCACGCGCTCTCCTGTCGCCCCTTTGGCAGCGCCTACTTGCGCTCTAGCATTTGTAACATTCTCAAAGACTTGTTTTTCATGAGAAGCATAGCCTTTGACCGTTTCAACTAGTTGGGGTACAAGATTATAACGCTGTTTCAACTGCACGTCGATATCAGAAAAAGCATTTTCACGTGTCTGACGCAAAGCAACCAAGCGGTTGTATAAGACGATAAAGAGGACAATAATTGCCGCGACTATACCCAAAACAACCCAAATACTCATGTCTTTTTCCTTTCCCTGACCATTAGGTTCGGCTATTTTAAGCCCTAGAATCACTTTTGTCTTCACTTTTTTAACGCTCTGCTCCTATGACCTTAATAACTTCCTCACATTTTTCTTCTGCATCTGCCTCTGGTAAAGACTGGCGTGATACATCAAAAAATGTGCTGGATTTACTGGAAGACGCACGCGGTGAAGATAACCCTTATAATTTTGGCTTTTTATATATTTCCGATAACCTCGTTGATGACGCTGTCAGCATCCTGAACCTCTTTAAATCAGTAACAAACATAGAAAATTGGATTGGCTCGATTGGTATGGGCCTGATTGGAGGAAACCAAAATTATATTGATCAACCTGCAATATCAGTAATGCTTGGCAGCTTTCCAGAAGACTCGTTTTGTGTTTTTCCTAAAACAAGCGACACAGGTGAAAACATACCACAAGATGAAATCAAATCATGGCTGGATCAATACACGCCTATGTTGACCTTTGTACATGGCGACCCTTTGGCCCATGAAGATCCGGTACAGACATTAAAAATGTTAGCACATACCTCAGGAGGATTTCTGGTCGGAGGCCTCACATCATCACGATCAGAACACTTCCAGATAGCAAACACCTTGTGCGAAAACACAATTACAGGCGCATTTTTTTCAGAAAATATTCCCGTTGCCACAGCTGTATCACAAGGATGCAAGCCCATCAGCGAACTACATACTATCACGAAATGTGATGGCAATATCATCCTTGAGATAGACCATGAACAGCCCTTTTCGATTTTACAAAAAGTATTACGTACAGAGATAGCTCAAAAACTGGGCAAAGACCCTGAACAATTCTCTACAGACCTTGCACCGCCCGACAAAGATGAATTCACAATTAGTGAAACCTATACAGGTATTGCCCCCGGACAAGTTCACGTCGGGCTAATTTTATCAAATTCAGACAGTAAAGACTATCTGGTACGAAACATTATCGGCATCGATTCTAATGAGGGTACAATTTCTATCTCTGAAGATGTAAGCAATGGCGATCTACTCCTTTTTACTGAACGTGATGAGAATACGCTCTCTGACGACTTGAGAAAAACACTTACTTCTCTAAAAGAACGAATTACGAATGAGAGAGGCAGCTTCAACCCCAAAGGCGCTGTGTATGTATCCTGTATAGCGCGCGCCTTCCAAGATGACGGAGCCAAACCAGTCGCTGAAATCGAAATTCTGCGGGATATTATTGGCCCCGTTCCACTATGCGGTTTTTATGCTGGCGGTGAAATTAACAACGCACAACTCTATGGTTATACAGGTTTGCTTACGCTTTTCTTTTAGCAGGTCCTGATTTTTGCAATCTAATGATACCTTTTGTACCTTGATCCATCTTTGATTCTATTTGGAACTCACCTTTGTGCAAATCTATTATATTATGCACTAACGTCAAACCTAGCCCGACACCGCGTTTGTCAGATTCAGGCGTCTCTATACTCTCAAAAGGCTGCAACACACGATCAAGATCATCGTCATCAATACCCGAGCCATTATCCTCAACTGAAATTTCAATTTGATCTTTCAAACGCTTAGCTGAAATTTCAATTTTTCCATCCTCAGGAGTATGCGCAATCGCATTACGTACGAGATTAACAATCGCCTGCTTAATACGCGATTCATCAATCATAGCCTTACCGATATTCACAGGACATTTCAATGCTATCTCTATTTTTTCTTTTCTGGCCCAGCCCTCGACCAAAGACAATACACTTTCAAGCATTACCTTTATGCTGGCTTCTTTAATCTCGAGATCCATATAACCAGCTTCGATTGTAGACAGATCAAGGATATCATTAATTAGCCCCAATAAACGTTCGCTGGATTCAGCAATATCATGCGTATATTCTTTTTGCTTTTCATTGAGCGGCCCAAAAAATTCCTGATAAAGAATATCGTTAAAGCCCATAATCGCATTCAAAGGCGTACGCAGTTGATAAGATACATTTGCCAAAAAGTCGAGCTTGAGTTGCTCTGCCGCCTCCAAAGCCACATTTTTTTCCCTCAACGCATTTTCAACACGCATCTTATCTGTAACATCATCAAACGTCACAAGAATACGACCATCCGGCAAAGGAACTGTTGCATAATCTATAAGACTTCCATCACTGCGCTCGATCCGGCTATCATGAGACACACGTTCCAGCCCCAAAGCCAAAAGACGTTCACGCTCTTTACTCCAATTTTTTTCGTCAAAAAATCCTGACATACGTTCTACGATTCGGCTTATATGCGGCTCACCCTCAAGGCTTTCAGGATCAATTTTCCAAAGCCTACCAAATTCAGGATTCCAGAGCTTTAACCGACCATCCCCACCATACACAGCCACTGCTTCTGCCAAATTATCCAAAGTCTCTTTTTGCACCGCCACCAGAGTATTATACGAAGACTCTAGAGCCAAACGACTTGTGACATCTTCAAAGGTCATCATCAAGCCACCAATTTTATGCGGCACAACCAACATTCTGAGCGCCGAACCATCAGGCAAATAAAGCATATCTTCATAGGGCTCTATCAGATCTGTAAACATATTTAGCCAACTTTGCTTGAATTTTTTAAAATCTGCTTGTTCTGGCAAACGCCTTGTTTCCCTGAGTTGCTCCATAACCTCACCCAGTTTGGGCTTGGTATTAAGCCACCCTTCTTCCAAATCCCAAAGCGCTGCAAAAGCCTGATTATAAAATTCCAATTCACGATCAGCATTATAAATTCCAATCGCCGAACGAAGCTGCTCAAGCAACTCTAGATTCGCTAATCTATCGGTTTTTAGTTCAGTCTGTAGAGTCTCCTGATCTGTTAAATCCTCTAACATGCCCAATGTGGTATTCCGACCTTTCAGAGGAATCTCAATCAAATTGACCCATAAACGCTTACCGCCCACAACAATATGTGTCCGAAAGTTCTGGCGCACACCCTTTTCCATGGCATGTTTGGCTAACTCAGCGCCAGATTGTATATCACTATCAGGTTTTTTCTTGCGTGATGGAGAAAGAAATTCACGCTGCTCCGATGTAACTTCACTAGGCCTTGCACCAATTCTTTTTGCATAAGCTATATTACACCAAATGATGTTCTGGCTTTCATCACGCAGCCACATCGGATAGGGAAGCGAATCAAGAGAATCCTGCATACGCTCCATTTCTCCCCGCAAATCCTGTTGCTCAGCCATAAAAATATCATGGGCCACACTTTGCTCTGTAACATCCTCCAGCCATAGTACCGTAAATGTATTGCTCCCTTTTTGATCCGCCCCGTGCGAACCTGAAAACCTGAATTTTCTGCTTTCATCCCGACTTTGCACCGTCATAGAAAAGGGCACTCCGGATTCTAATAATGTATTGAAATACCCCTCCAATGATGCTGCATCATCAGGATCAAGTTTCTCAAAAATATCTCTTATATTGTGAATATCACTAACGCCGATAGCCTGTCCAAAACCAGGAGAATAAGCAATTGTGCCCTTCGAGTCCCAACCACAATACTCACCGGGCACAGCAGAAAGAAAAGCCTCAAGGCGCGCATTTTCCTCACGCAGATTCGCACCGTTGCCAAAAACACCGGAAAACGGAGAAAACATCGATTTCTTACTCGAATTTACCACAATATAAAGATTTTAAGACGTGAAACCCTTAGAAAACAAGAGGGAAAAGCCATGACACTGGATATTACACAATAAAAAAGGCGACAAAAGCCGCCTTCTTGATAATTCTTTTTAAAACAGTAAATTACATACCATTTTCCATTCCGAAAACATTCTCTGGGCCACCCTTGGTCAAAGTACCATCAACAGCCTGCGAGTTCATAACAAGAGCCTCTCTCAAGCTGAAAGTAGGAGCATGAGCACCACCTTCTGCCGTAAGATCCATATTCTTTTTAAAAGTACTACCTAGTTCAATTGCCATCTTTAAAAACCCCTTTTCTTATTGTAAATACAGCATTGTCTTTCGAAACACCGCTTCCATCGTAATCTTTAAATATTACCTTTTTATATTCACCCGCTTGTGTTTCAGGTACTATAGTAAACAAAACACGTATACTTGTCAAATCAGAAAGATCAATCAGATCTTTTTTTCCATTCATCAATGTCACAAGGTTCATAACCTTTTTTTCTGTGACTTCACGATCCTCCGATTTATTGATCAAAACATAATCTCCAACATGCTCAAGTTCTGCCTTATAGTCCTTATATTCAAAAAACTGATAAGCACGCTCGACCATCGGATTGGGCTTATAGGAAAAGCGCGGCTGCTCTTTCGCAGGCTTTTCCTCAATTCCAGCACTTTTTTCATTAAATTCACTCATATTTTAATATTAGCATTGGTTTTTGAATAAAAAAATGTTTATTTGCATGGATCGTTATGTAGAACGTTTTTTTATTTTATGAAGGAGAGGATAAAAATGTCCGCAGCCCCACAAGCCGTAGAGCAAGATTACAAAGTTAAAGATATTAAACTGGCCGATGCAGGCCGCCTGCAAATTGATCTGGCGCAAGATGAAATGCCGGGTCTTATGGCCACACGTGAAGAGTATGGTGATTCACAGCCGCTGAAAGGTGCGCGTATTGTCGGCTGTTTGCACATGACCGTTCAAACAGCTGTTTTAATCGAAACTTTGACATATCTTGGCGCAGAGGTTCGTTGGTCTTCCTGTAACATTTTCTCAACTCAGGATGAGGCCGCCGCTGCGATTGCTGCCGCCGGCATTCCGGTTTTTGCATGGAAAGGTGAGACTGAGGAAGAATATGAGTGGTGTATTCACCAGACAATCAAAGGCCCTAATGGCTGGACACCAAATATGATTTTGGATGATGGTGGTGATTTGACTGCTATGATGCATAAAGATTATCCAGAACTTATGGCTGACATTAAAGGAATCTCCGAAGAAACAACAACCGGTGTTTTATTCCTGAACAAAATGGCAAAAGAAGGAACTTTGAAAGCGCCTGCGATTAACGTTAACGACTCTGTGACGAAATCAAAATTCGACAATAAATATGGCTGCCGCGAATCACTTGTTGATGCGATTCGCCGTGCAACAGACCTTATGCTTGCTGGTAAAACCGCTATGGTTTGTGGCTATGGTGATGTTGGTAAAGGCTCTGCCGAATCGCTAGCATCTCAAGGTGTGCGCGTGATGGTTTCTGAAATCGACCCGATTTGCGCCCTGCAAGCCGTTATGGATGGCTACGAAGTCACGACAATGGAAGAAGCCGCGCCAAAAGCTGATATCTTTGTGACAACAACAGGAAACAAAGACATTATCACAGTCGATCACATGCGCGAAATGAAAGACCGCGCTATTGTGTGTAACATTGGACACTTCGACAACGAAATTCAGGTCGAACCAACACGCAACATGAAATGGACAAACATCAAGCCTCAAGTCGACCAGATCGAATTCCCAAGCGGCAAGCGCATTATCCTCCTTGCCGAAGGTCGTTTGGTGAACTTGGGCTGCGCCATGGGTCACCCCTCTTTCGTGATGTCAGCATCATTTACAAACCAGACACTCGCCCAGATCGAGCTTTGGAATAATCACGGTGAATATAAGAACGAAGTGTATGTTCTACCCAAACACCTTGATGAGAAAGTGGCTGCCCTTCACCTTGAAAAAGTTGGTGCGAAGCTGACCAAGCTGTCTCAGGAACAAGCGGATTACATCGGCGTAAAAGTCGATGGCCCGTTCAAAGGCGAAGCATATCGCTACTAAGCCTTGCTTATGAGCACACAGAAAAAGAAATATATATTATGCCTCCAATGCCCGGACAAACCGGGCATTGTTGCTGCTGTATCGACCTGCTTAAGCAATGCAGAGTGCAATATTGAAGAATCCTCACAGTTCAATGACCCCTTCTCGGGACAGTTTTTTATGCGCGTGGTTTTTGCTCCTTTACAAAAAGACGGGCAGGAAACTTTCAAAAGTTGCTTCAGTGATACTAGCGCAAGCTATAATATGGACTGGAATGTCTATGACTGTGAAAAACCAGTGCGCACATTACTGATGGTGTCCAAACAAGACCATTGCCTGCATGATATCTTATATCGCTGGAGCGCTGGCAATCTGCCTATACAAATCACAGGGGTTATTTCAAATCACGAGGATAACCGAGAACTAGTCAAATTACACGATCTACCATTTCACTTCTTCCCCATAACTCCAGACAACAAAGCAAAGCAGGAAGAAAAACTCTCCGAAATTATAGCAGATACCAACACAGATTTAGTGATACTTGCCCGCTACATGCAGATTCTCTCTTCTGATTTTTGTGATAAGTATCGCGGGCGCGTTATTAACATTCATCACTCCTTCTTGCCTGGTTTCAAAGGCGCAAAACCATACCACCAAGCCTACGAACGTGGGGTTAAGCTGATCGGCGCCACAGCTCACTTTGCAACAAAAGACTTAGATGAAGGCCCAATTATTGAACAAGATACAGTGCGCATAACTCATGCAGATGACCCTGAAAAACTACGCATTCTAGGCCAAGATACAGAAAGACGAGTTCTCGCGAGAGCTATAGACCTATATGCCCGCCACCATGTTTTCCTACAAGGCCACCGTACGGTGATTTTATAAAATAAATACTGGCATTTATGCCTCTGCCTTTTTATGATCTGTTCTTATAGATGACAGCACAGCCCAAAGATATGACTGAAGAAAATCCCAATGAAGACGAGCTATACCTTATTGACGGCTCGGGCTTTATTTTCCGCGCCTATTATGCCATGGCCTATTCGCGCCAAGCAGGCATGACCAATCCGGATGGTATTGAGGTCGGCGCAGTTTACGGTTTTGTGAACATGCTCCTTAAGATGCTGAATGATTATCACGCACCCTATCTCGCTGTGATATTTGACGCCGCGCGCGAGAATTTCCGCAATGAAATTTACGCCGAATACAAAGCCAACCGTGATGAAACCCCTGAAGACCTAATCCCACAATTTGCTTTAATACACGAAGCCACCGAAGCCTTCGACATGCCCGCACTTGAAAAAGAAGGCTATGAGGCCGATGATCTGATCGCTGCCTACACCAAACTTGCCCTTGAACAGGGTAAAAAAGTCGTGATTGTTTCCTCGGATAAAGACCTAATGCAACTCGTCCAGCCAGGCGTGCGTATGCTCGATCCAATGAAAGGAAAATGGATCGAAGAAAAAGAGGTTATCGAGAAATTCGGGGTCACCCCTGATAAGGTTGTCGATGTGCAATCCCTCGCAGGTGATAGCGTAGACAATATCCCCGGCGTTCCCGGCATTGGCATTAAAACCGCAGCACAGCTCATTAATGAGTTCGGCTCGCTGGAAGAACTTTTAAACCGCGCTGAAGAAATTCCACAAAAGGGACGCCGCGAAAAAATGCTAGCAAATATTGAAAATGCCCGTATCTCTCAAAAGCTAGTCAAACTGGATGAGAACGCGCCTGTGCCATTACCAATAGAAGAGCTAAAAGCCCACGACCCCGACAAG
>DCKO01000097.1 GCA_002320665.1 Micavibrio sp. UBA1672 | reverse complement strand
TTATGGTTAATATGTCGTGTTATGACAAAATAAGCAAATGGAATTATGTCTAAAAAACGTTAATGAAACGTCTAGATATATTTTCTATAAAAATATATAGAAATTATGCATTCTTTTTATTTTTAATGCTAAAGAACATTAAGAAAGACAATGCCAAGAGGGCATAACAGAAGCTGCCGATCACAAGAGTTTGGTCAATGCCGAGGCTAATATTCAAAGCAATCGCAATAGAACTTCCCAAGACTCCGGCTGCACCGTTAATACCCCAGAACCATGATGTGGCTCTGGTATCATGTTTTTCAGTCAGACTAAGGCCAGTGGGGAACCCAAAGCCCATTAAGATGCCTGCGGGGGCGGTCATTACGATACTTATGAGAATACGAAGTGCGATTTCGGATTCTGCATGTGCATCAAAAATTCCAGGAAGCAGCAAGGATAAGCTAATGCCGTAGACGCAGGTCAAAATACACCAAGATAATTGTGAGAATAGCGTATTCAAAGGAAGCTTATCCGAAATCAAGCTGCCTATACCTGCAGAAATAATCAAGCTGAAGAGGAGTACACTCAGGCCGTATATGGGATGTCCTAAAAACACGCCGAGGGCTTGTAGTAATGAAATCTCTATGAGCATAAAGCCCAGACCAATCATGATAAAATAGAATGTTCCGGCTTGAACAAAAACACTGGTTTTGTTCTCTATCGTTTTTAGCAAAGGCATGATGATGGTAAAAACAACCATAGCAACCGAAAACAGAATAATAATGTAAAGATTCATTGTTGCACTGGCTTGACCATATGTCACACCATTGACAGCGCTTTCAGCCGTCATTGTGAGGTTTAGAATATCTAACGGTCTTTCTATACGGGCCTGATTGAAGAAAAATGGTCGCATGTCTGTTGATGGGGAAACGTCAAAAAATTCCTTATCTGAAATATCATGTAGATCATCAACATTCTTGGCTTTAATTAGCTTACCTAATATGCCTTCTGGTTCCGGGCCATCAGGGACCATAACAAGTGTATAATCCTTCTCTTTGGCTGTTTTGTGAATAGCGGCTAGTTGTTTTTTAGTAAATGGATTCTTGGATAAAATAACCGTTACAATTAAGCCAGAATTTGCCAAAACAATATGATCACGCGGGTTTTCAACACCTTGTTTAAAGAGCGTAGCAATAGCTACCGATAAGGTTCGCCCTCCGTCACTCAATGCATCTGAAGACCAGCGGCTAACAGTAAACACACCGTGTTCGCTCAGGTCATTCATGAAAATTGCCCATGCTTCAACTGTATAAAGACCGTTTTCGGATAGAGCGAATGCTCCAGCACCTGTAGCAGCCCATGTATCAATCAGGCTCATTTGAACCAGATCAATTTTTTCTTCATTGTGGCGGAACCAACTACGGGCTTCCTCATTAAGGATTGTTACACCAGGTAGCTTGTATAGGTTGGAGTACTCTCTGTATTCTGGATGGTCGAGCAAGAGTTTTACTTGTACAGGGTTAACATCCAGTGCAGTAACTTTCTCTACGCCGAAATATTTTGCAGACATTAAGTCACGTCCCCCGCCAACGCCTATGATTGCTGCTTTTTCAACATCTGGTAAAGTATATGCAAGGTTTGTAACATCATATTCCAGATACTTATGTTTACTGAAATCCCCATCAAATTTTGTAATGGGAGTACCTGCATCACCATCAATAATTAGCATTTGGGTTGTGGCTTTCATTTCTGTAGGGAACTTAGGTGACGGGCCCCATACAAAAGGACGATGGTCCTTTAATTCTCTCATGACAGTCACACGAGAAATTGAATTCCATTCTTCGTAATTGATATTATTCCATGTCATTAATGTGTTTTTGACCCAAAATGGATAAAAAATAGGTTTGGGTAAAATTACATTAAGGCTGCCAACCAAAAAGGTTGCTACTAGAAAAATTAAAGCTGTATTTTTGAGGTGGTAGTTATGATTTCCGATTTTGACAGTTTTTTCGCTGTCTTTGGGGGCAGGAAAAAGTAATGCTGAAATAAAGGCCACGCCTGAAAGGAAAATAAGCGCAGATGGTGTATCGATAGTTTCCATGAGGATTAGAGCGGCTATACAGCCTAAGCCAGCGCCCAGCAAGTCAATTCCGTAAACCTTTCCTACTGGAAATGGAGATCGTGTCAAACAGACGGTGATAGCAACACCAGCATGATAATAGGCGGCGCTTGTAGCTATAGCCGTAAAGGGTAAGGTCAACAGAGTTTTTACAATATTGGTTGAAATAATAGGAACAAATAATTGTGTGATAAGGGCTATGATTATAAAGAACCCGAAAGCCATACAGTGTTTTCTTGCGACGAGACCATAATTTTCACGCAAGTATTTTTCATCCATACGATAGATTTTCAAGGCTCCGAGTGTCAGGCCAAACATAGCCATGCTAATGACGAGAAATGATAAATGGTACCATGATGTAACAGAGAAAATGCGGGATTGCAGAATTTGGAGAGCCATAACAAGACCGGATATAAAAAATACACCAGCGTAGAAAGATAAAGCTTGTTTTTTCATAGTTTTTGGCGGCTCCTCATCCCGCATTTATCACTTAATTTTATTCGTTCTTCATAGGAACATGTATTGTTTTGGATAAATATATCCATCCTTTTATAAAACGATAGAAAAGGTACATAATTACAGGCAAGAAAGCAATTAAAGTTGTAATTAATAATTGTGTGGTATTTTCCTCACCAAAAGTTTGTGCACAACTATCATAGTAATCCATAAAATTTGTGAGGCTGAGGCTATCGACGGCATTATATAATTTATTTGGCAATAAACTCAGGCAAGAACCCACAACATGATAATTTGCAAATAATAACAAATATGTACCAGCTGCAATCACAGAATATAAAAGGAACAGCATTGTGTACCAGAACGTATGGATAAGATACGTCATGTGGTTGTCAATGAGGCTATCTTCTTCCGAGTTAAAACGGGCTGAATACACGGCAGCAATAGTAAAACCGCAAATCAGTATACCACAAAGCGATGTATAGAGTGAGGGGGTACAGGTTAGAATAAGTGAACCAAAAAGGATAATATAGTAAACCATAATCCGGAAACGTTCGGTTGTTGGTTTTACCTCTCCTATATCCTCAAAATTATAATCATTGTTTTTTTCTGTCATACCGTAGACCGTTTTACTCGATTCATTTTGATTTTAAATCAGGTTCTTAGCCTAAGACCTTGAGAAAAGTTTTTCAATCTCTTTTAGTGAAAGTGAAATATAAGTCGGTCGTCCATGATTGCATTGACCGGATAATGGCGTTTCTTCCATTTGTCTTAAGAGGGCATTCATCTCGGGGATATTCATACGCCTGCCAGAGCGCACAGATCCATGGCATGCCATAGTTGAGAGGATATGATTGATGCGCTCTTCCAGAGTTTGCGCTGTATCGCGATCTAAAACTTCGTCAACAAGATCATATACAAGACGTTTTATATTGATTTTATGGCCTAGTAAAACCGGTACAGATTGAACGGCTAGGGCGCCATTGCCAAATGGCTCTATTTCCAGTCCCAATTTATTTAGCGTCTCGGCATGTTCCAGTAATTTTGAGCTTTGCGTATCATCAAGCTCTATGATTTCCGGCGTTAATAGCCCTTGTTTTTCAATACCGTTTTCTGCGATCTGGTTTTTAAATTTCTCATAGACCAGTCTTTCATGGGCGGCGTGTTGATCGATGATAACCATGCCTTGTGTTGTTTGTGCCACAATGTAATTTTCATGAAGCTGTGCGCGCGCTGCGCCAAGTGGGTATTGCTCGATTTTTTGATCGATCTCCGGTGTTTCAATAACTCCGGGAATTTCGTCTGCTCTGGCTTGGGGCGCGAGGGCAAAGGCCGTATTACCACCTGAATCTGCCATATGATGTTGCTGATATTGCATTGGAACGGCTTTTTGGGAGCTGCGGCTTAAGGGCAGGGACGGGCCGGATGATGTATACGAAGAAGGACGGAATGTGCGCATCGTGATGTCGGTATTGCTGGTGGCGGTGATTTGTCCATGGTGATGAATAGCTTGCTTCAGTGCATTTATGATCAAGGAGCGAACACTTTGTGCATCTCTAAATCTTACTTCGGCTTTAGCAGGGTGGACGTTTACATCGACTTCGTCACTGGGCAGGTCAAGAAACAGGGCGACAACCGGATGGCGATCACGATGAAGTACATCGGCATAGGCAGCGCGGATACAGCCATGTAAAAGCTTATCTTTCACGGTCCTGCCATTGACAAACATATATTGAAATGTCGAGCTGCCGCGGTGATAGGTCGGCAGGGATGCAAAACCAGTCAGGGTTATATTTTCACGGTGCGCTTCGATGTCCATGCTGTTTTCACCAAAGTCGCGCCCCAGTATGGAAGAAAGCCTTGCGCGTCCTTCGAGCATGGCGGGCAGGTGTAGTTTTCTATCGCCATTATGGGTGAGTTTAAAGGCGACTTGCGGATTGACCATAGCCAGTCTTGTGACGATGTCTTTGACAGCCCCGTATTCTGCGCGCTCGCTTTTCTGGAATTTCAGGCGAGCAGGTGTGGCATAGAACAAATCTTTGACTTCGACGCGTGTGCCTTTGGGGTGGGCGCAGGGCATGATACCGCTTTTTTTGCCGCCTTCACAGGTGATCTGCCAGCTTTCGCCGCCCTTGGAATCATGGGTCTGGATGCTGACTTTGGCAACGGAAGAAATCGAGGCTAAAGCTTCGCCGCGAAAGCCGAGATGGCTGATGTTTAAAAGATCATCGCCGGGGAGTTTTGATGTGGCGTGACGATCCAGTGCGGCGACGAGGTCTTCTTTATCCATGCCGCAGCCATTATCATTAATAATGATTTTTTCTTTACCGCCCTCAAATATATCTATGTCTATGGCACTTGCGCCCGCGTCAAGGGCATTTTCTATTAATTCTTTTACTGCCGCAGATGGGCGTTCAACAACTTCGCCAGCTGCTATCTGGTTGATCAGAGTTTCCGGTAAATATCTTATCTGCATAAGAGCCGACTCTAATTCGTAAAATAGAAAATGTCAGTAAAAACCTCAGCTGATAGGGCGTAGCATAGGTGGATAATTATCAATCCATTGCAGAAAAATCGATGATTGCGCCATCCAGATTGGCGCCGGAAAGATTTACACCTTTTAAAATAGCATTGCTTAGATCGGCGCGGCCTAGATTAGCGCCGCTTAAGTTTACATTGGTCAGGTTGGCGCCCATCAAAATGGCATCTCGTAGATCGGCATTGCTTAGATTTGCATAAGAGAAGTTTGCGCCGCTGAGATTGACTTGCTGAAGTTTGTCGCGGTTTTTAAAACTCAAGGCAGTCAAGTTTGCACCGCTGAGATCTGCGCGCATGAATTTTGCGTTGATAAAGCTTGTGCCACGTAAATCAGCACTGATGAGTATGCAATCCCTGAAGTCAGAGCCATCAAAAACACAGCTTTGCATCTGGGCATTGTTTAAATCCTGACCGATGAAGGTCGAGTTTGTGGCTCTGATGGCGGTTAATGGAAATCTGCGCAGGTTACGAGCGCGGCTAAGATTATATTGGCTTAAGTCCAGCTGTGCTCCTTCTTTGCCTGCGGTTTTAATCCAAAGACTGTGTGCTTCTAGTAATTCAGGCAGGGTTTGTTCGATTTCCTCGATGACTTTTCCCATATCATCATCAGAAATTGCACCTTCCGTTTCCATCTTATAATGCTCTGCGCCATCCATAATGACACCGGAAAGAACAGCAGAGCGCATATTGGTGTGGGAGATATTAGAGCCGCTGAAATCTGTATTGGATAAATTGGCACCTTCGAATTGAGCACCTTTGAGCTGTGCATCTTTTGTGGATGCTCCACTGAGGTCGCTATCTTTGAATATGGCGTTACCGGCCCGGATATTGTCTAGTTTCGCGTTTTTAAGTCGTGCGCCCGTTAGAACCGTTTCGGTTTCGTTTTCAACGCCACGATCAAGATTTTCTAAAAAGCCTTTTTCATTTCTGGCCATAATTTTACCGGCTCGTAAGTCTGCGCCGCTTAAATCTATGCCTTCCATATTCGCGCCCGAGAACACAACGCCGCGCAAATCGGCCCGAGAAAAATCAGCATCGCTTAGATCCGCATTGTGAAAGCTGCATCCGAAAAAAATAACGTTTTTATATATGCCATTTGATAGATCGGCATAATCAAAGATAGAGCCTGTGAAATCAGCCTGACTTAGGTCACGATTATGAAAGGTCAGGCCGGAGAGGTTTTGATATTGTAACACAGCGCGCGCACCGCCCATTTTTCCCTTTAGGAACATATCATGTTTTTCCAGCGCAACGTTCAGGTTTTCCTGACCGTAAGAGGGCAGTGTGCGCGGATCGGGGATAATATGATCAGAGGTAGGTTGCATATAGCGTATTTATCTTTATTTGTGCAATCAAAAAGGGACTTTAGGATGAAATCCTAAAAGCAGTATACAAAAACTAACATAGATTGCACAGGATTATAAATTAACGCAGGTGGGTTTTTACAACCATGTCCATCAGGGCTGCTGTGGAGGAATCAATTTCGGTTGCGTCTTTTTCATTCGCGAAGTCTTTATCTCCGAAGTCCCGCAAGATTTGTTTGGCCAAAACCTTGCCAAGTTCAACGCCGTGCTGATCGAAGCTGTTTATGTTCCAGATTATACCTTGTACAAAGACTTTTTGCTCATACATCGCAATCAGCATGCCCAAGTGATACGGGTCTAGCTCGTCTACGACGATGGTATTGGTTGGGCGGCTGCCCGAGAAAATTTTATGCGGGTTTTGATTTTCCTGACCGTCCATCAAAGCTTTGGTTTGGGCAATGGCATTGGCTAGTAATTTATAATGGTGACCGCGCGCAGGTTTTTGACATTTCAGAGCAAAGATAAAGTCACACGGGATAATATCTGTGCCTTGGTGAACGGATTGGAAAAATGCATGCTGCGCATCTGTACCTGTTTGACCCAGAATAATTGGTCCTGTTTCATAATCTGTAATTGGCACGCCATAGCGCGTGACGCTCTTGCCGTTGGATTCCATATCTAATTGCTGCATGTGGGAGGGCAGAAAATAGAGATATTGATCATAAGGGATAATGCCAAGCGCTTCGAAGCCTTCGAAATTACGGTTCCAGATACCAATTAGCCCCAAGAGTACGGGGATATTTTTTTCCAGTGGTGCTTCGCGGAAATGCTTGTCCATGGCATAGGCGCCATCCAGAAGCTTTTGAAAATTATCAAAGCCGATGGAAATACAAAAAGACAGACCAATGGCTGACCACAAGGAATAACGGCCACCGACCCAATCCCAGATCGGGAAGATTTTATCCTCTGAGATGCCAAATTTTTGCGCGGCTTCTACGTTTTGTGTGGCGGCAACGAAATGTTCGCCAACATCATCTTTGCCCAAGGCTTTTTGCAAAAGCTCTTTGGCGGAGCGGGCATTACACATGGTTTCTTGTGTTGTGAAGGTCTTGGAGGTGATGATAAAGAGTGTTTTATTCAGGTCTATATTTTCAAGAGTTTCAACAAGGTGTGATGAATCTACGTTGGAGACATAATGAACTGTGATCTCGGCGTCCGAGAAGGGTTTCAGTGCTTCGGCGACCATGTGCGGGCCTAGATCCGAACCTCCAATACCAATATTGACGATATGTGTATATTTTTTTTCGGCTCGCACTGAATCTGTAAAGCTTTTCATTTTTTCAAATGTGCCGCGGATTTCCGGCACAATATCAACGCTATCAACTTCAAGGGTTTCCAAGTCTTTATTCCGCAAGGCCGTATGCAGAACGGCGCGGTTTTCAGTTGTGTTGATGCGGTCTCCATTAAACATCTGGTCGCGCCAGCTTTCAAGGTCACTGGCTTTGGCGAGGGTGCAAAGTTTTTCGATGGTGTCTTTTGACACGCGCTGCTTGGAGTAATCAAGCGTCAAACCTTCCAGTTTTTGATGGAAGTTATCAAAGCGCTTCGGGTCATTTTTAAAGAGGGACGGGATTGTTGTGCATGACATCTCTTTGTGATGATCGACCAAGTCTTTCCAGCTATCGAGTTGCGTAATAGAAGAGGGGTCGTCTTGAGAGGGTTCGTCTTTGGGCATGGGTTTTATATTCTCCATCGGGGGTTACCTTTTCTCGTGTGTGGCATGTGTAATTTATAGGAAATTTGAAGCGCGTTGAAAAGCGGATTATTCAACATTCGGCAAAGTCTTGATGGTCTCTGCGTTGCTGATACCTTCGGGCTGCCCTACCAGAATTGTGGTAAAGGAATCGGCATTTAATATGCGCTCGGCGGCGCGCTGTATGTCGGATGATGTTATATCACGCAGTTTCTCCTGACGCTTATCCAGATAATCAATAGGAAGCTCGTCAATTTGTAATGACAGGATTAAGGAAGCAATTGAATCTGTTGATGTTAAAGACAGGGGAAGAGAGCCTAAGAGATAGGAGCGTGCATCACTCAGTTCTTTTTGCTCGACGGGCTCTTCTTTGATTTTTTGCCATTCAGCCTTAATCAGTTCAAGCATTTGCGGCACATTTTCATTCTGCGTCGAAGTCGTGACGTGATAAACATCCGTTTCCTTATATTCACGGAAATAGGTGTAAATCCCATAAGTCAGGCCACGTTTTTCACGAACTTCGTCCATAAGGCGTGATCCGAACCCTCCGCCACCGAGGATATAGTTCATCACTTGCGCTGCGTGGTAATCATCGTCGGAGCGGCTGATGCCGGGCTGTGCGATCTCAATATTGGTTTGCGGGATCGGCATTTCAAAAATATAGGTTTTTCCGGCATTGGTCAGAGGCGCTTTACTCTCTTCTGTTTTGGCTTCGTCTTCGCCTGTTGTTGCTGGTAAGCCGCCAAAAATTTGATCTAAAACGCTGGCAAGTTTTTCGGCTGTGATGTCACCGGAAACAGCAATTATCAGATCGTCTTTCTTTAAAGTCTTATGAAAGGCGCGCAAATCATCCGGTGTGATGTTGTTTAAGCCAGAGAGTGTTCCGCCGCTATTTTGGGCGTAAGGGTGGTTTTCGAAAATGCGGTCATTTTGTATGCGCGCGGCAATCCATCTGGGGTTTGAAACCGAGGATTTCAGGCGCGCTTTATTAGCATCTCGCATTCTGTTTACGGGTTCTTCGTCAAAGCGTGGCTTTGTGAGGGCTAGATTTAGAAGTTCAAAAGCGCGGGTCTGGTTTTGCGTTAGTGTTTTGAGGCTGCCGCCGAAATGGTCGCGGCTTACGTTAAAGCGCAGTGTTAGGGATAAATCCTGCAATTCCTTCTGGAAGGCCTGACTTTCAATATCGCCTGCGCCTTCATCCATCGTGTTCGAGGCCATGCGCACCAGACCTTGTTTTTCGGCAGGGTCATTTTTTGATCCCTTGCCGCGGAAGACAAATTCCATTGCTAGAACGGGAACGGTGTGATCTTCGACCAGCCATGCTTTTATGCCGCCCGGGCTGGTGACTTCCTTGATATCAAGGAAAGGGTCGTCTTGCTGCGCGTAAAGGCTCTGTATCGGCGCAAGCGCAGCAATTACAAAAATCAAAACATATAAAACGGGAGTTTTTATTCTCATTGTTCTTCTCCTGCTTCGGGGACAAGATAGCCTGTAACGGGAGGAAATTCATATGGATTATCAGGGTCGAGATAGGTCTTGGCAACGCTCAGGATTTGTTCTTTTGTAACGGCCCCAATATCTCTTGGCCAGTATTCAATATCATCAAGTGTGGAGCCTGTGATCAAATTATAGCCGATGACCATGGCTGGACCTGATAGGCTGTCGCGTGCATAGATGGCGGCGGCTTGCATGCGTTTTATGGCATCAGATAATTCTTCATCTGTGATGCCGTCTTTGACTAATTTGCGTAGCTCTGCATCAATAGCAGCTTGAACTTTCAAGAGGCTCTGATCGGCTGCGGGTGTTGCGGTGATATAGAGCGTTGAGTCGCTCCAATTATTCGCGCGGTAGGAAAAACTGGCAGAGGTTGCAAGTTTTTGTTCTATGACAAGGCTTTTATAGAGGCGTGATGATGGACCGCCGCCCATGATTTCCTCTAGGACTTGCAGGGCAAGAGATTTTTCCTTGTTTTGGCGGAAGCTGGGTACGCGGAAAATCTTTTTGAATTCCGGCTGGCGCACAGTTTCATCCTTCATCGTGATTGACGGGCTGGCTTTGAATGGCGGGGATGACGTGTATTGGCGCGGCGGAATGGTTTCAGGTTTCAAAATGCCATAAGTGCGCTCGGCTATTTCATAGACTTTTTCGGCCTTAATGTCGCCCGAGACAATTAAAATCGCATTGTTCGGGGCGTAATATTGATTGTAAAAGGCAAAAATTTGATCACGGGTTAGCGCTTGTATCTCATGCAGCCAGCCAATAACCGGAATGCCATAGGGGTGATTTGCATAGAGCATTTCCCGCATTTGCTCATCCAGTAATGCGCCAGGATTGTTCTCGGTGCGCTGGCGGCGCTCTTCTTGAATGACCTTGTTTTCCGAGGCAACATCTTCGGACGGGACATCAAGCCCGCGCATGCGTCCGGCTTCCATGGTCATAACGGTTTCAAGATGCTGGCTGGCGATGGATTGGAAATAGGCAGTGTAATCCTGTGAGGTAAAAGCATTATCTTCACCACCCAGCGAGCGGATGATCTTAGAAAACTCACCCGGACCCAATGTGCCGAGCTGTTCGTGTTTTTGCCCTTTGAACAACAGATGCTCAAGGAAATGGGCAATGCCTGATTGTCCGGCGACTTCATCAGCGGCGCCTACGCGATACCAGATCATATGTGTGATCACAGGGGCGCGGTGGTTTTCAACAACAACAATCTGAAGGCCATTATCCAGCTTGCGGGTTTTGGCATTGAAAACCTTTTGCGGAGCAGTGTTCGTATCTTTGGCAAGTGCACTGGAGATGCCCATATGCATGAGGCCTAAAAACACAAAAACGAAAGCGATTTTGAAAAAGGTTTTTCTCATAGTGTTATTTCTATCTTCCCGATTCGCAGACTGCAATTCCTATCAATGTTTTTTTGAAGGTTTTGCACGGATATAAAATTTTGGTTTATTCGGTCTTTTCGGGAACACCTTCTCCGGTAATGGTTTGGCCTTGTTCCGATTTTTGTTTGATACGTTCATATTCTTTTTGTGCATCGATCACAGTCGCGGGCGCTTGTTTTTTCTTGTCCCCGATCTTTAGGAGTTTTTTAACAACGCTCTGGTTTTTATCTTCCAGATTATCGCTTTCATAATTGACGCGTTCGCGGATTGAACTGTCAGTCTGGTTTGCGCCTGTTTTTTGAAGTAGTGTAGTTTCAGCCGAGCTTTGTGATTGAGTTGAGTTTGTCTGTGCTTCATTGCCAAAGACGGCTTCTTTTGCGCGTGTTTCAACAGTTTTTTCCTGTGGTCTGTGTGCGCCTCTTTGCGGTGGGGGAAGAGCGATTGTCGGTGGCATTTCCAAAGGTGCGTGTTTACGCACCAGAAACTCGTCCGGCGCTTCACGGTCAAGGCCAAGTTGCTCCCTAATGCCGCCGGAACAGGCGGATAGCAAAAGCAATGCACATGTTAAAGAAAATAAATTTTGCGGTATTTTATGTCTCATGATTACCCGAAAAGTCCTTAGCGTCCGCGTCTTTCGCGTCTGATTTGTCGTTTTTTACGATAACGTTGTTTTGTTTTTCTATCAAAGGCAAAAGACGTAATAATTAACATACCCACACCAATCACGATCATAGCATCTGCAATATTATAAGCAGGCCAGTGTAATCCGAGGGCATGCATATCAATGAAATCAATGACTGCCCCAAAACGAAGGCGGTCAATGATATTGCCAAAAGCGCCTCCAATAATCAGGGCGCAGCAAATGCCCTGAATCTGATCATGGGTTTGAAGCATCCAAAACAGGAAAAGGCCAATAATGAAACACGCTACACCAATCAGGATATAAGGCATATAGGGGCCAAAATTGCTTAGGAAGCCAAAGCTTACACCTGTGTTCCATACCATGACGATGTTTAAAAATGATGTGATTTTAAAGCCTGAGCCCGAGGGGATAATGGGCGGGAGATTGATGAGCCAGTCGAAAAAATTCATACCGTTTCCCATACCAAGGCGTGGCTTAAGATATAGTTCTGTTGCTGCCCATTTGGTTATTTGATCAAGCATCATGACGAGGAAGGCAATGAAAAACCACTTTCCGCGCATCATGGCTTTTTGTTTGTTATAGACACCGCGCTGGCGCTCGCGCTCTTCGCGGGCCATTTTATCGACTTCGGATTCTTCATATTCCGGATTTACGAATTTCTTTTTACGCGCCAAAGGCTTCGTCCTGATTCTTATTTTTGCTTAACTAGGATTAAAAGTAATTATTTTTTTGATCCGATCAAGAGCGTTTTTTGCAGGTGAATCTACAAATCAGAAAATCAAGCGATAATGGGCCGCCGCCTTTTAGTAATGGCACAGCCAAAAGTAACATCCACATATAATGATCTGCATTGCCTACGCCATAATCTGCGGGCACTGCAAACTGGATCATCATTGTCATAAGCAGAAGGCCGCCTGCACCTATGCGGGTTAAAAGTCCTGATGCTAGTAGGGCAGGTAGGATAAGCTCACCACCGGTTCCCATGATGGCGGCTATTTCGCCGGGGATAAAGGGAATGGGGTGGTATTCGGTAAAGGCTGTGATCTGGTTTTGCCATTGTCCGTTCATGTAATCTTTGAAGCGTAGCCAACCCGAGACAAAAAAGATTTTTGCCATAAACAGGCGGATGCCTAAATTCAGAACTGGCCATAAATAAGTCTCGGCCAGAGTGCATAGTTTTTTGTATAATTTGTATATTTTACCGAAAGCCATACTCATGTTTTTCCCTTTTTATTTAATGCCTTATTCGGTTAAATGCGCAAAAAGGTTTCCAGATTTATCTGTTTTGTTAAAAACTCTGCGATATTAAAATCAGGGTGTGATTGAAGCGTTTTCTCAAGTGCTTCACCGAGAGTTTTTTGATTTACAATGTTATCCAGCATTGTAAATTCATCTGCGCCCAAGGGCAGGATATTAACTTCAAGATCTTGTCGCCAGATCATGAGTTTTGTTTTATGGTCTTTTTCCATATCCGGCGTGTCTGTGCTTTGTCCAAGGCACATTTTGCGGATGGCCTCTAAGGGATAGGGTGAGCTTAGAAAAGATACCGAGGCTCTGAGCGTCAAGCTGGTTTCCGGTAAAACATCAGGTGCTATGGCGCTTAAGTCTTCTCCGGTGAGCGGACGATCATCAATGGCGTGATAGGCCTTGTGCATGGCCCATTCCATTTTTGCGACATCGGGTAGATAGGGGAGGTTTTTTGTCGCTTTGTGGTTTTTCAGGAATGTATCAAATCCTTCGCCGTAATAATGCAGGCAGGCGCTTTGTGGCGGGTTTTGGATGATAAACTCGCGCGCCAAGGGCTTTAGAAAATTTTCTCCAACCAAGGCTTCCAGCATTGGATAAGTGGCTAGTATATTTTTTGCCAATGAGCCAAGCACATTATTGTGATAGATTTTCAGGCGTTCAGCCACGGAAATATGATCTTGTACAAATGTGCCGTTAAATTGTGGGGCAGTATCCTCTATCTTGCTCAGAGGCTGGAACATTGTGTCCTTGAATTTTTTTTGAAACTCATTCAGCGGCATGGCGTTCTTCTTTATGGGCGTCTAAAATGGCTAGAGCTTGCCGCGCTTCTGACATTAAGGTTTTGAAGGGCGGGAAGTCCTGATCCCATTCAATAAGGGTTGCTGGTCTATCTAGTTGCTTGATCGTATAGGCGTATAAGTCCCAGACTGGATCGCAGACTTGTTGGTTATGGGTATCAATCAAGAGGCTGTGATCACCGATTTCCTTCTTGGTATGTCCGGCCAGATGGATTTCGAAGACTGATTTTTTGTCGACACCGTCAATATATTCATATGGGTCAAGGCCGTGATTATGGCTCTGGACATAGATATTATTCACATCCAGCAACACGCCGCAGCCTGTGACTTTGGCAAGCTCGTTCATGAATTCATATTCGGGCATTTCATTACCTTCAAAGGCGATATAGGTAGAGGGGTTTTCAACAATGATTTGCCGCCCGAAATAGTCTTGTGTTTGTTCGATGTTGCTTTTCAGGCGCTTTAAAGTTTCCTGATTATACGGCAAAGGCAATAGGTCATTCAGATGTGCATTGCCGCTAGCGCTCCATGAGACATGATCGGAGACCATAAAGGGCTCGTATATGTCGATCAGTTCTTTGAACTGTCTTAAATGCGCTTCATCAACGGGTTGATCTGCACCCAGAGATAATCCTACGGCGTGAAGGCTTAGCGGGTAGTCTTCTCTGATTTTGCCAAGGTAGTGGCGATGCTCGCCGCCGCCGAAATAATTTTCAGGGTGAACTTCGAACCAGCCAATTTCGGGTTTGGTTTCAAGGATTTCCTTGTAATGGGGCGCCCGTAAACCAAGACCCACCGGATGGTCTAAAACCGGTGGGTCGGAAGAGAAGGGCTGATTAGGTTTTTGAGTTGAATCAGCCATAACTTCGATTAGTGCTCTTCTTCCATAGGCTTTTCTTCCATCATTGGCTCTGTAGAACCTCCGGCAAGTTTCTCACATAGGCCTTCTGGTACAGAAACCCACTCAACGCCGCTAGCGTCTTCAGTGGCCATGCCGGCACAACCATGCGCGCCATCAGCAGAACCACAGCCATTCATGCCGGCCTTAACAACGCCGTAGCATTTTTCGTGGCCTTCGGCAGGACCGGCATGTGCAGTTGATGCACCAAGAGCTGCCGCGGCAACGGCACCAACTAGAAGAGTATTCAAAGTTTTTTTATTCATGTTTTCCTCACATAATAAAGTTTTTTTAAGTTCCTAAAAAAGGGTTACGCTCTCCTATTTCGAGAGAGCGAAAAAATAGTTACACGGGAATCAATAAAAAGAAACATAAAAAAATATGATGGTTTGCAAATATACATTGCTTAAGGGCTGGTCTTTATTTGCGCATCAGGATAAATATGTCGGGCTATGAATTATTATGAAACATATAACGGTATTCCGCTGATTGCACAAAATTGTGTCTTGGTGATCGGTAATTTTGATGGCGTGCATTTGGGGCATCAGGCCCTATTAGCCAAGGGTAAGGAGATTGCCGTGGCTGCGGGCAAGCCACTTGGCGTTTTAACTTTCGAGCCGCACCCAAGACAGCTTTTTCGGCCGGATGAGCCGCCACATCGCATTACACCAAAGGCACTTAAGGCAGATCGTTTGGAACAATCAGGTGTAGAGTGCGTGTTTTCTCTGCCCTTTGATTGGGATTTCGCCAGTCAGTCGGCTGATCATTTTGTGCAAGATATTCTGATTGATGGACTGGCTGTTTCCCATGTGGTGATCGGCAGCGATTTTCGTTTCGGACAGCTTCGTCAAGGGGGGGCTGAGACGATAGAAAAGGCCGGTATTCCTGTTACGGTTTTGGAAAAAATCAAAAGCGGTGAGCGTGATATTTCCTCTAGTGCGATCCGTCAGGCTTTGCGTCAGGGGGATTTGGCAATGGCTAATGAGATGCTGGGCTGGGATTGGGAAATTAGAGGCGAAGTTTTCAAAGGAGACCAGCGAGGCAGGGAGCTTGGTTATCCGACGGCAAATATGGAGCTAAAAGATACAGTGCATCCGGCTTATGGGGTTTATGCGGCCCTAGCCAGATTGCAAGGGGAAGATCAATGGCATATGGCGGCAACGAATATCGGGATCAGGCCAATGTTTGCTGTGCCGATGGCGCAGGTCGAAACTTTTATCTTTGATTTTGATCGCGAGATTTATGGGCAGACCTTATGCGTGAGGCTTGTCAAGCGGTTGCGCGGCGAGGCCAAGTTCGACTCGCTGGAGGGCTTGATAGAGCAAATGGCCAAGGATTGCGAGGAGGCGAGGCATATCCTTGAAAGCTTGGTATGAGTGTTTTTCTTTCCCTGTTTTTAAATCTCTTACCACTTTATGCTTTGATTGTGATCGGCTTTATCGCGGGGCGTTTCTTGCAGGTTGATCGCCAGAGTATCGGCACGCTGGCAATGTATATATTTATGCCCGTTGTGATGTTTGGCTTTGTGGCTGATCTGGATTTTAAGCTCGAATATATTGCGCTGCCCTTTATTCTTTATGCTATCAGCACAATAGTCGCTTTATCTTTTCTGAAGCTGGGGCGAAAAATCTATGGTGATAATCAGGCTAATTTGATGTCGATGTGTGCCTCAATGGGGAATACAGGCTATTTTGGTTTGCCGCTGGCGTTACTGTTTTTCTCGAAGGAACTTGTGGCTATTTATATTTTTATGAATTTAAGCTCTCTGATTTTCGAGGCTACAATCGGATATTATATTGCGGCGCGCGGGAATTTTGATGTGCGTACCAGCATCATAAAAATCATTAAATTTCCAACGCCATATGCCATAGCGCTAGGTTTGGCGTGTAATCAATCGGGCGTGGAGTTGCCCGAGATTTTCTGGACTTATTGGACGCATTTCAAGGGTGCGTATGTTGTGTGCGGTATGATGATTATCGGGGCGGCGCTTTCGACTTTGGATCGATTTGTCTTTGGGGTTCGCTTTGTGTCTTTGACCTTTGCCGGTAAATTTGTGGTCTATCCGTTATTGGCTTTTGGCTTTATTGCGCTGGATCAGCATATTTTGCAATGGTTTGAGCAGGATATTCATAATCTGATTATGATTATAGCGATTGTGCCGCCGGGGGCGAATATTGCAGCCTTTGCCACAAAGATGAATTTACAGCCCGAAAAAGCTGCCAGTACAATATTACTAGGTACGGTCTTTGCCCTGTTTTATATTCCGCTTGTGGTCTGGATGATGGGTATCGGTTTATAGAGTTATTTTTGTATTGAAAACTAAATTTTTCAATACAATGCCCTCATACGCCGGGCATGCTTCGGGCTGTCGCCCGCCTCGCGCTTGCTCGGTACAATTTGCGTTAAAATTTCATTATATTAACGCAAATCACAACAACGTTTAATTGGGGAGGCGTTACTGCATCGCTTGTGTATTTGTATACGTTTCGCGCTTTGTGCCTGTCCCAAAATAAGCGTTGTTCGCTCTGAGTAAGCTAGCTAATCCAGTTTTCTGAAACTTAAACTTGTTCTATATCACAATATTCAAATTGATGTTTTTTTAAAACGGACAAAGCCTTTTCTGAAATAACAAGCTTCTTATCATCAATTCCAAAATCATCCTCTTTTGCTGTTCCATCTATTTTAAGCCATAAGAATTCAGATAATTGCTTATCTTGATAAAGCTGTTTAAATTCAAAGGAAACCTCTGTTTCCATTGTATCTAAACTAAACCCACTCAGCTTATTCTCCTTCAATGAATTTGCTAGATCGTTGGTTACAAAAAAACATGGAAATGTTTCTAATATTTCATCCCCTAACCAGCCATCAAAAATTAGATGTAGTTTAGAGACTATAGGTGGATGACATGAAGTATTCATCACAGTATTGTCGCCAAATCTAGCAGGAACTTCTGGGTAGATATGATAAAACATGTAATGTACCGTTACTATCTAGTGTTTGTATTAAAATGATTACCTCGCAAATTATCAATATTCCCCGCTTAATCAAGGAAATCTTGACAAAATAGGAATAAATTGCTATATATGGCGCATGTTTATGTTTATCAAACACCCCGACCGAGCCTTTTTACGCTATATTTGTGCCTTTCTTTATGGCTCGAAAATAGGCTGTTTGAAAAAAAAAATGTGCAAAACGAACTGTACAGAAATTTTTTAAAACCGCCATTCAAACTAGACAAAATGGGCTGCGCGAAAAAAAATCTGACATTCAAACTAGACAAACCAAGCTTTCCCAAAAAAACCGGAAACAAAATGATTGCCCTTTGTTTTTCAATTAAATCAATATCTTATCGTTGTTTTTGGCCTGTTTATTTTACAACATCGGCGCAACGCTTGCAAATTTCATCTTCTTTTGTGACTTCCGGTAAGATTTTCCAGCAGCGCTGGCATTTATGGCCATCGGCTTTCTTGATGTCGATGTCTTGCTCGTTGCCCTCGATGACATATATCTGGGAGGTGATACAGATATCGGCCATTTGATCCTTAACAGACAGAACTTCCTTGGAGTTTGTTGTCAGGACAGGTTCGGCCTCCAGAGAAGAGCCAAGGGTTTTATCGGCGCGTAAGGGCTCGATAGCGGCCAGAACATCTTTGCGAACTTTGATGATTTCTTCCCATTTTTTGGCCAGATCGGCATTACGCCAAGTTGCTGGCAGGTCGGGGAAATCGCGCAAGTGGATGCTGTCTGCGTCTTCAAATATGCCTTTGGGGCGGTGGCTCCAGGCTTCTTCGGCGGTGAAGCTCAAAATCGGGGCGAGCCATGTCACAAGGAAGTCAAAGATTTCAGCCATCACAGTGCGGGTCGCGCGGCGCTCGAAGCTGTTCGGATCATCACAATAGAGGCGGTCTTTGCGGATGTCGAAATAGAAGGCTGAGAGATCCTGATTGCAGAAATCATGCAGGCGTTTGGCCAGCTTGCTAAAGTCGAAATTACGGATGCAATAAAGCACATATTCATCCATATCATAGAGCATGTGCAGCATATAGCGTTCAAGCTCTGGCATCTTGCCGTAATCTTCACGGGGGAGGCGCTCGGTGTCGCTAAAGCCTTCCAGTGCGCCAAGCAGGAAGCGCAATGTGTTACGAATGCGGCGGTAGAGGTCGCTTGTGTTCTTGAGGGTGTCCTTGCCGATGCGGATATCTTCGGCGTAATCGGAGGTCATGGTCCAGAGCCGCAGGATATCAGCGCCATATTGTTCCATCATCTTGAGCGGGTCGATAACATTGCCCAAAGACTTGGACATTTTATAGCCCTTTTCATCCAGCACAAAGCCATGGGTCAGGACATTCTGATAGGGGGCGTGGCCTTTTGTGCCGCAAGACTCTAGCAGGGAAGAGTGGAACCAGCCGCGGTGCTGGTCGGAACCTTCGAGGTAGAGGTCTATTTTCTTGACACCTTCGAAGCATGGCCATGTTTTGGTATCACCAACAACAAAGGCGTGAGTTGAGCCAGATTCAAACCAGACATCAACAATGTCAAAGACTTGATCATAATCCTCGGCCTTGTATTTTGACCCGAGGAAGTCCTGAGGGTTACGTGACCACCATGCATCCGAGCCTTCTTTTTCGAAGATCTCGACGATGTTTTGCAGCACATGTTCATCTTTTAGCGCCTTGCCTGAGCTTTTCTCAACGAAGATGGCGATGGGCACGCCCCATGCGCGCTGACGCGATATACACCAATCAGGGCGGTTTTCAATCATAGAGGTGATGCGGCGCTCGCCTTTTTCGGGAACCCATTTTGTTTCCTTAATGGCCGCTAATGCCTTTTGGCGCAGTGATACTGTGCCATCCACAAGTGGGCTGGTATCAAGATTTTGATCCATCTTGATAAACCATTGCGGGGTCGTTCGGAAGATCAGAGGTGCTTTGGAGCGCCAGCTATGCGGATATTCATGGCGGATTGATCCTTTGGCCAGCAAGCCTTTGGCTTCATCCAGTGCCTTAAGGACTGCAAAGTTTCCATCACCTAGCTTGCCTTGTTGGGTGTAGACTTCGAGCCCAGCAAAGAGGGGGACGTGTTCACGGAATTTACCGTCATCAGTCACATTATCCGTGACTTCGATATTATGCTGGCGGCCAAGGAAAAAGTCATCTTCACCATGTCCGGGGGCGATATGCACAAAGCCTGTTCCAGCATCTTCGGTGACGAACTTACCTTCTAGTAATGGCACATCATAATCATAGCCTTGACCGTGTAGCGGGTGGTGGCAGATGCAGCCCTTCAGGTCGCCTGCATCAAGTTCTTGCTTCAGTTCCCAGTCTGTAATGCCTGCTTTGGCTTTGACGTCTTCGGCCAGAGTTTGTGCCAAGATCAGGCGCTCGCCGATTTCAGCGCGGCTATCTTCGTTCACAGCGGTGACTTTATATTCGCCGTATTTTATGTCTTTGCCGTAGGCAATTGCGCGGTTTGATGGCATGGTCCAAGGGGTGGTTGTCCAGATCACAATGCTTGCACCTTCCAGATCGATATCGGTGGTCTTGGCAAGCGGGAATTTAACCCAGATTGTGATGGATTTGTGTTCTTGATATTCTACTTCGGCTTCGGCCAGAGCGGTTTCCTCAACCACGGACCACATAACAGGTTTTGCACCTTTATATAGCTCCCCATTCATCACGAATTTGTGGATTTCCTGTGTGATCAGGCTTTCGGCGCGGTTGGTCATGGTCAGGTAAGGCGTATTCCAGTTGCCGCAAACTCCAAGGCGTTGGAATTGCGCGCTTTGGATGCCGACCCATTCGCTCGCGAAGTTCCGGCACTCATCACGGAATTTCAGCTTGTCGACTTCGTCCTTATCTTTGCCTGCTTTGCGGTATTTTTCTTCGATCTTCCATTCAATCGGCAGCCCGTGACAATCCCAGCCCGGTACGTAGGGCGCATCATAGCCCATCATAGACCAAGATTTTACGACAACGTCTTTGAGGATTTTATTAACCGCGTGGCCCATATGGATATTACCATTGGCATAGGGCGGGCCGTCATGCAGGATGAATTTCTCACGCCCCTTGGCGCGTTTACGGATTTTGCTGTAGAGGTCGATTTCCTGCCATTTTTGAATGATTTCCGGTTCTTTTTGTGGCAGGCCACCGCGCATGGGGAAGTCGGTTTTCGGTAAAAAAACCGTGTCTTTGTATTTCTCGGCGTTTTTGTTCTTTTCTTTATCACTCATAACTGGCTCATTCTATTTATAGGCCAAGCCAATCTAAATAATTTTATAAAAACTGCAAGAGGGTAAGACGCTGATTTATTCAGGTTTTTGAAGCCAGAATTGATACATCTCGACGAAGGCTGTGGGGTGTTTTTGCTCGAAGAGGTGCCATTTTTGTAAATCCAGCGCATAAACATCTTCGGGGAAGTAGCTATGATAGAGTTTTAGCACGTCCTGATTTCTGATCTCGAAGCCCATGAAATCAAGGCCTAGCTTACGGATCATTTCGTCAAGCTCTGGGCAGGTATAGCGATGTTCCTGTGCGTGGAAGATCAAGTCACGACAATTTGATGTGGCGTAGAAATCCATCCAGTACATGACAGGTTTGATCGGGTGATCATCAGGAAGATCGCGGATTATATCGCGGCACATATGGATGCCCTCGGCGGTGGACTCAAATTCTTGCTTGGCGATGAAGTCACGCGCTGCGATAACGGGGCGGCGTGCAATTTCACTATATAGGGCGATGCGCATAAAGCCGCCGGGCTTGAGGATATCATAAAGGGCTTGCCATCCTTTCATGGGGTCATCCATGTGGTGCAGCACGCCTGTGCAGGCAATCAGGTCAAACTCGCGCTCTAGTTCCCTGAATTTTAGGATATCGCCCAGACCATATTCGATATTCTCAATGCCCATTTCCTGTGTTTTGCGTTTGGCATAGGCAAGGGAACTGGCGCTTAAGTCAAGAGCTAGGATATTGGCATTCTCAAAGCTAAGAGATGCTTCGATGGATTGTCTTCCTGTGCCGCAGCCTGCAATTAGCACATCTGGTGCGTCATTATTGATAGAGGTAAATTCGTCTTCTTCCATATGGGGGAAGAGGCGCTGTATGAGGTCTTTAAGTGAAAACGCTGTGAGTGCGGTTGGTTGCATCCATCTGGGGTAGGGGTTTTCTTCATATTGTGCTTTGACCAGTTTCGAGATTTCATCATCTATCTGGGTGTAGGTTTTGAGGTCAGCTTTTGAGCTTTGTTCCTCTAAGGGTTCTTTTACTTGCACGCGGATGAGGTCGCTGGTGGTTTTGTTTTTGAGTAAGCGCTCAATGCCTTTGAGTGTGTGTAAAGGGCGGTAGCATCCATACAGGCAAAGGGCATAAGGGTCTGGCGTTGATTGGGATGCAAAAGCTTCTTCGAGTTTTTTGCCAAGCTGCTTGAGTTGTTCGGTTTCGCTGTCCTCTTCCGAGAAGACATATTCATTGAGGAAACACTGACAGGCCAGTGCGGCTAGGAATTCATGGCTTTGATCCCATAGGCTATCCTTGATTTTTCCCTCAAGCGTCAGGGCAAGGAAATGTTTCCTCATGTCGGTGAGCAGTGTTTCGATATTCACATCTTGGATGGGTAGTTTATGCAACATCTCTATAAATAAGGGGTGATTGAAAACTGCCCAGTTCAGGGATTTGTCTGCCAGAAGCTTATCAATGTTTTTAAGTTTGTTATCTTCAATGTTGGAGATTAGAACCTTGATGACATCTTGATGCAGCAAAAGCTTTTGGGAGATTTTAGTCAGTTTCATCGGGTCATTGGTTTTGCTTTTGAAGCAGCCCAGAACATTGCCGACAAGTCTGCTGTTGATATCAAAGTCTTGATATTCTTCGAAGAGGTTATGCATCAGCACGAAGATATCATCAATGGGGTCTTGCAAGATTGCAAAACGCAAGGCGCTTAGGCATTCGCGGTAGCGTTTTAAATGTTTCCGCGCGCGTGCAAGATTTACCCAATAGAGCGGCTTTTGGGGGGAGAGTGTGGTGGCGATCTGATAGTGATCTATGGATTTTTCAAAATCTTTTAGGGCTTCGTATGTTACCGCTAGATCATGATGACTTTCCGCAGCATTATAATTATGGTGGATGGCTTTCTTATAGGCCTCGATGGCTTCATCAAAATGTCCCAGCATTTTTAAAGCACTGGCCAGATTGTGAAAGCCTTCGGCGCGCGGTTCGATCTCGACTGACTTTTGTGCAATATTGGCGGCTTCTTTGTATTGTCCACAGCGATATAAAAAGGAGGCATAATTGACCCAAAGCTCGAATTGCGGTGGAGCGTTTTGCATGATTTGATTATAGAGCTTCAGAGCATCTTCTGCTTTGCCGGAAGCAAGCATGGTTTCGCACATGGCTATGGGGTCATTTTCAGGAGCAGCGTTTGTCATGGGTCTTAAGGTATCAAATTGTTTTTTAAAAGAAAGCAAAAAAGCGTGGTTGTTTTATAGCTTAAATTTCTCCAAACTGCGAGGCATGGATGATAAAGATAACATAACAAAAACGCATGCAATCAAGGCAGGCTCGATCGTGCTTGTTCTTGCGGGGGCTTTGGTCCTTCTGAAGTTGGTGGCTTATTTTATGAGCGGATCTTTGGGTATTCTTTCCTCTCTCACAGATTCGGCTTTGGATTTTCTGGTCTCGATGATGGCGCTGGGGAGTTTGTATTATGCGCGCCGTCCGGCAGATGAGGATCATCGTTGGGGGCACAGCAAAATGGAGGCGGTTTCAGCATTATTCCAAAGTGCTATTTTGGCAGGTGGGGCGGTATTTCTGATTTTTGAGGCAGGGCACAGATTTATTAGTCCGCAAGAGGTCTCTCATCATATGCTGGGGGTGGGCGTGATGGTGATATCAATTATTTTATCATTTTCTATTGTTCTTGTACAAAGGGGAGCAATTAAGAAAACAGGATCGGTGGTTCTGGAGGCTGATCTTTTGCATTATAGCAGTGATCTTTTTATCAATGCAGGTGTGATTATTTTACTGGTGCTACAGGCTTATGGTGCACCTTACTGGCTAGATCCAGTGTTTGCTATTGTTGTAGCTGTTTTCTTGGGTGTATGTGCAAGAGAGGTGGCTTTGAAGGCGCTCGGGGTTTTGCTGGACAGGGAGTTGCCAGATGAAGCGCGGCAATCAATCATCGCTTTGATTGAAGGTAATAAGCAGGTTTTGGGGTGGCATGATTTGCGCACCCATTATAACGGGCATTGTAATGTAATTTCGTTTGATATTGAGGTTGATGCGAAATTGCCCCTATGGGATGCGCATGAGATCAGCAAGCAAATCGAGCGGGATATTTTAAAGAGTTATCCGAATTCGGAAATCCTTATTCATATTGATCCAGAAGGGTACATCGAAGATGCACGTCACCGTGTGAAAGGGGTGCACAAATAAAAAAGAGCCCCCAATTAATGGAGGCTCTTTTTGAATAGTAAATTGCTGCAGTAAATTTTAAGCAGCCATTGCCTGTGATGATTTTTGAATGATCTTGTTGATCTGTTCATTCATAGGTTCTGAGCTGTCGATTGCAACTTTAATGCTAAGTTCTGATAATTTTGTTGCGCTTGTCATGAAGTCATCAAAGCTGTCTTGCATGATTTTGTTTTGTACTTCAGCAAATTCATTGATTGTCTTGGAGCTTAGGGCTTCCTTGACAAATTTTGCTTGTTTCTTGGCAGAATCCTGAGCAATATTCATGATCTCACCGAAGATTGTTTCAAAACCTTTGGCGTAAATCTCGCTTGATTTTGCGCATGCGTCTGAACATTGCTGAGAGAACTCAGTTGTTTGTTTTGTGATTTCATCGAAATCAAAAGGTGTTTGTTTTGCTTTAGCCATTACTTTTCTCCTTACCGATATTTAACCCTACAAATAAATGTAATCCATTTTGCGTCTATTTACAGAGGATGATATTTTTTAAAAACTACACAGAAAATTGATGGGAAGAATACGCCAGAAACACAACTATAACATATTGCTTTTATCATTTTAAGTGCATTTAGCCATTACCAAAAATAATTTACCATCAATTTGAGCGCAGCATAACAAATTATTTTGCAATGCACAATAGTTATTTTTTTGTTTAAAACCCGCTGACTGAAAGAGTTTCTTATTGCTTTCGTAGACTTATCTGGCAGTTTCAGGTATACTTCAAAACTTGGAGAGTGGGGCTGTTAACTAACAGTCCGAGGGCAATAACTTATTAGACATATCAGGCTTTTAATATGAAATACCGGACATGCAATAAATCAATCACAGGATTTACAAAGCTATGTGCTGTGTTTTTTATTATTTTGGTTTGTTTTTTTGCTAGTGGATTTTCTGCGCAAGCCAAGCCTAATAAAAAATATGCCGGTATTGTTGTTGATGTGAATACGGGAACTATCTTGTATCAGGACCGTGCCAATTCCAAACGCTATCCGGCCTCTTTGACAAAAATGATGACATTATTATTGGTTTTTGATGCGCTTAGGGCCGGAGAGTTGAGTTTAAAATCACGTATTCCAATCTCGCATCATGCTTCTACGATGGTGCCGAGCAAGCTGGGTTTAAAGCCCGGATCTACCATACGGGTGGATGATGCAATTATGTCTCTTGTCACGAAATCAGCGAATGATATTGCTGTAGCTCTTGCTGAAAAGCTGGGGGGGAGTGAAGCCAATTTTGCACGTATGATGACAAAACGGGCGCGTGAGCTTGGTATGAGGCGTACAACTTTTAAAAATGCTTCTGGCCTTCATGACCCAGGTCAAATTACGACGGCTAGTGATATGGTGAAATTAAGTCGTGCAATGATCATGCAATACCCTGAGTATTATCATTATTTCTCTCGTCGCAGTTTTACCTATCAAGGGAAAACCTATAAGAACCACAATAAGCTATTGGGTAGTTATGATGGTATGGATGGTTTGAAGACCGGCTATATTCAGGCTTCGGGTTTTAATCTCGCGGCGAGCGCTGTTCAAGATGGCCGCCGTTTGATTGGCGTAGTGTTTGGTGGCCGGACAGGTAATTCACGTAATGCGGAGATGGTAAGGTTATTGGATAATGGATTTACCAAGGCCAGATCTATGAATCTGCTTGCATTTCGTCCGCCTATTCCAAAAGAAAAGCCGATATTTGTTGCATCAACGGGAGAGGTTTATTCAAAGCCTCTTCATATTAAAGTAGATCAGAAAGTGCCGGTTGTGCAAAAGCATGATGGTGATGCTGGGCCGGATATTTCAGTTAAGGAGCATATTTCGCGTTGGGCAATGTTAGATCCTGAAGCTAGTGAATCCTTGTTCAGAAAGATGATCGGGGAGGGGGATTATGATGATGCTGTGCGTAGTCGTATAGCAACCGGTTTGATCGCGATTTCAGCTATTACAGGCGATATGATACCTGATAATTCTTTGCCTAATGAAAATCCTGTTGCATCAGTGCCTAGGGTAGCGCTGGCCAGAGCCAAGGCCGAGTACATTGAGCAAGAACATAATTGGGGTATTCAAGTTGGGGCTTATACCTCGCGTGATTCTGCCAATAAGGCAATTGCCCAAGCGGTTCAAAAACTTCCTGCATCCTTAAGGCAGGTTACAGCTTCTATTGCGCCGCGGAAGGTTGATGGTAATTGGGTGTTTAGGGGACGCTTAAAAGGCTATTCTAAGGAAAATGCACATCAGGCTTGTGACTTGCTTGAGGAATGTCTGATTGTTCCTCCTCAGGTTTATAAAAATTAAGCATGGTTTTTTTATTTCCAAAAGATGAACAAACGGAAAAAGGCAATGTTCTTTTTATTGTATTATTGGCGATAGTCCTTATTGGGGCATTAACCTTGGCCGTGCAGCAATCTGGACATGATGCGAATATTGATAAAGAGAAGTTGATTATTCGTATAGCTGAGGTCCGGCGATATACGGCTGAGCTAGAGCGCGGGATTACCTTTATTTTACAAAATGGTCATAGTGAATCAGATATTCGTTTTGCCCATCCGGATGCCGATCCTGACTATGGAGATCTAAGCGCGGATACTGATAAATCAGATCAGATGTTTGATCGTCTTGGTGGCGCAGCTCAATATCGGGAGCCGCCGCCCGGTATTAATGATGGCAGTGCTTGGGAATTTTATGGTCATACAGCGTTGCCAGAGGTTGGAACAAGTGCTGCTGATTTGATTGCTGTCTTACCAAATGTTACTCAGTCGTTTTGTGAGTCTTATAATAAGACGTTGGGTTATGATGAAGCTGTGCAGCCAGAAGACACCGGCACATGTATTTATAATGCAGCATCAAGCCGCTTTGATGATGGTACGCAATTTTATTCAAGCCCGAATGCTGTAACAGATGGCAGTTTTACACTTAGGCCTTCATTATCGGGCTGTGTGCAATGCACATCAGATAATACGTATCATGTCTTTCATGTTTTGATGGTGCGTTAATTGGTCATTGCTGCACACGGAAGATGCGAGTTTCCGTATTTGATAATTCTTTGATTTCACGTGTTAAGGGCAGTTGGTAATCAAAATTGGTGATCAATTTTCCTGACGCCGTTTCAATGACTTTTAAATGAATATCGACGTTTTTCTTGCCGCGTAAATAGGTGCCGCCTAAACTATATTTATCTTGAGAGCCATTTAGTGTCTGAGGTTGTCCGCTTAAGGATTCACTGAGTTTGACATGATAGCCCAGTTCGTTTAAGCGCACGCCGATTCCTTCGGGGATATTGCGTCCCAAGGGAGAGGACATGGAAGCGTTATCAGATTGGACAAGTGGTAAAATGCGGATGGGATCAGCCTTACCAACATAACCTTTCATTCGCGATTCCAGAAAATCTGCTGCAGCATGATTTTTGGCCTTGAGGTTCACGTCTTCACTGCGGAAAACATCATACATGGCCGCGGTCATAGTGCCGGTTACCAGTTTAAAAGTCTGTACTTCACCGCAAGCTGTGAGAGCTGAAGCGGTTATGGCTAGGGTGGCAAGTGTTAAGCTTATTTTTCGCATGGCTTGTCACATTTCCCGCCACAGCTTTTATCACAATCTTTGCTGCACAGGCGGTTACATATTTCCTTTGGCTTTTCTGAAGATTTACATTTTTTCTTATCGTCGCAGGGCTTGTCTTTTTTACAAGGTTTCTCTTTGGCACAAGGTTTTTCTTTCATACATGGTTTGTCTTTATTCGCACAGCAAGGCTTTTTATTATCGGCGCATTTGCTGCATGTTTCTTTTTTCATGCAGGGTGCTTTTTCTTTTTCATCTGAAAAGACAAGCTGATCAACATCGGGGCCTGTTGGTGAGAAACCATAGGCAGGCACTTTATAAAAATTTCCAAGAACGGTTTTAGGTTTGCCGTTTTCTTCGTCCATGCCCAGAGCCAAGAACAGCATTTTATAATCTTCAGGCAGATTGCCAGCGACTTTTGTTTTTGGTTTTTGTGCAATGAATGTTACGGGCATGCCTTTGCTTTTATCGACAGTGAGTAGATAACCTTGACGGGTTAGCTCACTACGCAGGCTGTGATCAAATGCAGCAAAGAAAGGTGATTTTTCTGCCGGGATATCCAGATATACAGAATCGACGCTAAAGGCTATTTCTTCATCAAGTTTTTCGACCAGAGATTTGCTGATCATCTTGATATCGTTCATTACTGCGTTGTTTTTGGATTCGCTATATTCATATCCGATGGGCAGGCTTTCCGATCCGTCAGCGGATTTATAGACTTTGTCATAGCTACTGTAACCGCGTCCCATTGGAGAGGGGGCAAATGTGCTACACGCGCTTAAGGAGAGTAGAACAAGAACAGCTAAAATCGGAAAATATGAAAAACGCATAATAGAAAGTCCTGCATGTGTAAGGTTTAAGATTTTAAGTCAGGCTGATTCGCCATGAGCCTGATTCTAGCAAGTATCATGTGAGGGGTACAGAGGTAAATTATGCTTTGGCCAGAAGGCGTCTGGCTTGGGTCGAGAGTGTGCAAAGTATTCGACCATAATCCGGTCCGATATTGATCAGACGTTGTTCCAGTATACCTTGCTCTAAGGCAGAGCTGATCATATCTGGTCCGTATTGTTTTTCCAGATCTTCTACAAACAGGGCGCATTCATCGCGATTGAAGTAGTTTTCAAGATTAAGAAAATCATTCATTAGGTCTTTGAGAGGTAATGTCATCATAAAACATCCTTTGTGAGAAGAAAGTGTTATTGATAATCATTCGCAATTAATGGGTTTGAGTCAAGCACTATGTGAAAAAGCTTTGGCTTTAATCACGATAACTTAGGCAGCTTTGCTTTTTTTGATTTTGTTAATGGATGATGTTGTGCTGTGACCGTCATAAACAGGCATGACATCAACAACGCCGCCATAACGCATAACACCCGGGGCTTCGGGTATTTGGTCGACTGTATAATCGCCGCCTTTGAAATAGATGTCCGGCTGTAACAGGTCCAGAATTTCGCAGGCTGTATTGGCTTGTTCAGGTGTCTCGGCGCCGAAAAGAACAACCATATCAACAGCAGCCAAAGAGGCAAGAACATTGGCACGTGAATTTTCATCATGGACTGGGCGCTCGGGGCCTTTGAGGATGTTCACGGATCTATCTGTATTGACTGCAACAATCAAGCGGTCACATTTTGCGCGGGCATCTTGTAAATAGGTCACATGACCAAAATGCAAGATGTCAAAGCATCCATTGGTAAAACCGACTTTAAGGCCTTTTGCTTTCCATCTTTTTACAATTTCTTCGGCCTCGTGCCATGTGCTGATGAAGGCCTTGCGTATTGTTTTTTCTTCCTTGCCGATGTGGCGATGTTCCAGAGCTTCTTTTAATTCGCCAAGGCGGATTGGTGCGGTTCCGACTTTGGTAACGACGACGCTGCCTGCGAGATTAGCCAGATCAGCGGCTTGTTCATAGGATCCGCCTGCGGCGATGGTAGCTGCTATGGTGGCAATAACGGTGTCGCCAGCGCCGGAGACATCGAAAACTTCGATTTTCTCGTCACTGCGCAAGTGAATAGGGGCTTCATTTTTTTGTAAGACGCTAATCCCGTCTGCTGAGCGCGTGGCGATAACGGCTTTGATGCCTGCATGTTTGATTAATGTATTTGCAGCACTTTCGATATCTGAATCAGTCGCAGTGGGCATGCCTTGTGTTGATAATGAGAGTTCCTTTTTATTAGGTGTCACAATATCTGCACCTTTATATACGCGGTAATCCATGCCTTTAGGGTCAACTAGGACGGGGATTTTGTGTTTATTGGCAATCTTGATGAGTTTTTGGATCAGCTTTGGTGTTAATAGGCCCTTGCCGTAATCTGATAGAACAACTGCCTGAGATTCAGGAATCATCGTTTGGGCTTTTTCTAAGACCAGATTTTCTGTTTCAGGGGAAATTTGATCTGTCTTTTCAATATCTGTCCGTAATAATTGCTGGTGGCCTGCCAGAAAACGGGTTTTTATGCTTGTCGGGCGGTCATTAATCTCAATGAATTCTGCTTGTGACGCGCCAAGGGTTTTACACAGTGATCTCAAGTTTTTGCCTTCGGAATCATCACCGATTACCGAGAGAATCGAAGCATTTGTTTCAAGCCCTATGAGGTTGGATAAGGTATTACCCGCGCCACCCAACATCATCGTTTCACGCTTGATTGAGAGCACTGGAATAGGGCTTTCTGGGGAAATGCGCTCTACATTTCCGTAAACAAAGCGATCCAGCATAATATCGCCGATCACCAGAATTTTTGTATCACTTAGGGTTTCAAGTAGGTTTTCCAAGTCGGGGTTTTGCGTCATTTTTCCAAAAATTTCTTATTTTCTTAATAAATCTTGCCTTTTATGCGCATTTCTTAGGATTTCGTCAATCTTTCTCGTGTTTAATTATGGGAACACTGTGAGTATGTTGAGTTTCTAAAGTAGAGGAAAAATTGTGCGTAGGGTATGGGTAAGTTGCAAAAATAACCAAAATTATCGCAATGATAAGGGTATATTAACGCATATCAAAAATAATTTATCACGGAATAAGCTTGGTGAGCTCCTTGTTTTTCGCGGTGTAATTTCACCAAATGATTTAAAGAAAGCTATAAAAGTCCAAAAAAAGGAAAAAATTCCTCTTGGGCGCGTTTTCCTGAATATGGGGTTGGCGACACGCCGGCAATTGTTCTTTGTGCTGTTCCAGCAGAAATTCCTTCGTCTTGCCGCTAGCGTGTTTTTTATGTTTGCAGCGATGGGGAATATTAACAAGGCAAAGGCTGATAGCTTAAAAGACTTGTCCTATAAAATTTCAGTGTCACTTGAGTTGGATAATACAACCAATGTTAATGAATTGCTTGTTTATCCTGATTTGTTTGGATCTCAGGAAAAGCGTTCTGATGATTTAAAGGCGTTTACAAAGTGGGAAGGGATGTTTCAGCGCTTTGAGAAAAGTCTGAAAGGTAAAACTGCGCGTGTTTTTGTTAATATGCTCAAGCAGGAATTGGATGGCTTTCAGTCTCGCTCTATTTTGAAAATGGCGCAGCGTGTGAATAGTTTGATGAATGAAAAGAAATATATTCTGGATAAGAATAATTGGGGTAAATCCGATTATTGGGCAACGCCAATTGAATTTATGCAGCGCGGCGGGGATTGTGAGGACTTTGCGATTGCGAAATATATGTCTTTGAAGGCTCTGGGGGTGCCGGAAAGCCGCTTACGTGTGGCCATTGTGCAAGATGAGCGCAAAGATATTCCGCATGCTATTTTGATTGTATATGCTGAAAATGGTCCAGTTATTCTGGATAATCAAATTGATGATGTTCGTAGCGCCGACAGTATTTACCATTATCGCCCGATTTTTTCTATCAATAGCGATTCATGGTGGTTGCATACACGAGAAGAGACTGTTCTTGCGTCTCGTTAGTCGTCTGCATTAATAATCCTTGATAACAATATTGACGAATTGGCCGGAGATAAATTTCTTGTCCTGAACATGGCCAATTCGAACTTCTGTGCCATTGGAGATATTGGCTTGAAGCTTTTTGTCCATCAGGATGCCGACTTCTTGTGGTGGATGGTCTTCGTAAACAAGGAAGAGTTTATTTTCTGTTTGCTCGTATTCTACCCACATTACGGCGCCCGGTAATTCATCTTCATGGAAAATAAGAATTTGTCCTTGCGCATTGGCAAGCATACAAAACTTGCCTTGGGTCACCAGAGAGATAGGAGTGGTTTGATTGTCCATGATTTTTTGCCTTTGATCCGGTCATAAAAAAAGACCAGTTTTTGTATTCTGGTCTTTTTTGAATTCTATGTTGTTTTTTATACGTTCAGAGCTTGTTCCAGAACTTGCTCTGTCTTTTGTGCAAGTTCTGCAGCATCCAACTCAGGCGGTTTGAAGCCTGCGTCCTTCAAATGTTCGCCTATTGCTTCAAACACAGTTTCCAGAAAGCTTCTGTCACCGCCTGTGGCAACTGAATCGTCAGCAATGACAGGTACTTGCCAGCAATTTTTATCTACAGGCAGATTTGAACCGATGTTATCGCGATTAAAATCGGGCAAATCAAAGCCACCTGATCCACCACCAACGCAGCCGCCAAAAGTAATGCCCATAAATTCATTTGGATCAAAAGTTATATTATCCGCGTCCATATCCAAACCAGCCATTAAATATCTCCTTACTTTATATTTTACCTGAATATTCTATCATTGCTCTTTTTTATAATGCAAGCTTTTCGATGTGATCTGTTATTGCAAAATGATGCCTTGCCACCTATAAAACCCCTATGATGATAGATTTCAAGCAGGCGGAAGCCAAACTGATTGCAGCGGGTAAGCGTTTGGATGCGCTGAATCTGGCTCCTGCGACAAGCGGGAATTATTCCATACGTTTAAGCGATAAAGAAATTGTGATTACTGAATCCGGAAATCATAAGGGTAAACTTCAGCACGGGGATTTTCTTCGTGTGGATATGGAGGGTAAGCCCTTAGAGGATAAGAAGCCTTCTGCTGAAACGTTGCTCCATTGCCAGTTATATAAATGTTATGAGAAGGCGCAGGCTATTTTGCATACGCATTCTGTGGCGGGTACTGTTTTGACACGATTCTTTGATGATCAGGCTTTTATCACTTTGACAGGTTATGAGATGCTCAAAATCTATCCAGGGAACGCCAAGAATACGCATGATATATCTGTGCATATTCCTGTTTTCGACAACACGCAAGATATGGTAGAACTATCAGCACGCGTTGATCCCGTGTTGCAAGAGCGGCCTGATTTATCAGTTTACCTGATTCGTGGGCACGGGCTTTATGCTTGGGGTGAAACAATAGAGCAGGCGGAATATATTACCGAGGCCACCGAGATGATGCTTAAATGTGAGCTTGAAACCTTGAAATTGAAAGGGGCAATGAGATGAGCCATTTGACAATTTATCCTGATAACCAGCCAGAAAATCCAAGTTTGAAAACGGCGGAAGGGGCTGTGATTGCCGAAGAACTTAACAAGATCGGGGTGCGTTTCGAGCGCTGGGAATGTCAGGGCGTTTTACCCGAGACGGCTGGTGATGAAGAGGTGATGGAGGCGTATTCTAGTGATATAGAGCGCTTGAAGACGGAAAACGGATATCAGTCAGTGGATGTGATCAGGCTTTCTTCGGATCACCCTGATAAGGATGCTTTGCGCCAGAAATTTCTGAGTGAGCATACACATAGTGAAGATGAGGTGCGCTTTTTCGTGGAAGGAGCGGGCGTGTTTTATCTTCGTGTTGATTGCAAGGTTTATATGACATTATGTGAGCGCGGCGATCTGATTAGTGTTCCGGAAGGGACGAAGCATTGGTTTGATATGGGGTCGGAGCCGCATTTGACTTGTATCCGTCTGTTTACCAGCAAAGAGGGCTGGGTGGCTGATTTTACAGGGGACAGAATCGCCGATGAGTTTCCGAAATTTGATAAAACACAAGAGGCGGCATAAATTATGAGCCATGAAATCAAGGCAGTTATAACTGATATTGAAGGTACAACGACAGAGCTATCTTTTGTGAAGGATATTCTTTTTCCCTATGCGGTGAAGAATTTACCGGATTATGTGCAGGAAAACGAAGATGAGATCGAAGGTATTCTTGATGCGGTGAGAGAGGAAGAGCGCAATCCTGATTTGACGCAGGAGGAAGTGGTTGAGGTTCTTTTGCGTTATATTGAGGAAGATCAGAAGGTTACGCCTTTAAAAGAGCTTCAAGGTTTGATCTGGGAGCAGGGTTATAAGGACGGGGAGCTTAAGGGGCATGTTTATGAGGATGCTCTGGAGTGTCTTAAGGATTGGCATAAAAGCGGGATTAAGCTTTATGTTTATTCCTCGGGTTCTATTTATGCGCAGAAACTGCTGTTCGGGCATACTGAAAGCGGAGATTTGAACGGCTTGTTTGACGGGAATTTTGATACGACGACGGGGTCAAAGAAAGAACCTGATTCATATGAGAAAATAGCTAAGGAAATTGGCTTTCCGGTTGAAAATATTCTGTTCTTATCTGATTGCACCGAAGAAATTGAAGCAGCTGCGACGGTGGGTATGAATGTGGTTATTCTGGATCGTGAGAGCTGTTTGAGCGCTAATCAGAAGCATAGTGTTGTACAGAGTTTTAATCAGATTTTTGGTGATAATCAGGATCACCAGATAGAGGCGAACGGATAAACCTCATGAAAATTAATGATGTTCATTATAGATCAATCGCACTCAATGATGATGGCTGGTCGGTGCGGATATTTGACCAGCGTAAGTTGCCGTGGGAGCTTGTCTTTGTGCATTTGGAGACGATGGAGCAGGCGGCCAAGGCAATTTCCGAGATGTGGACACGCGGCGCGCCGATGATCGCGGCGACGGCGGCTTATGGATTTTGTTTGGCTTTACGCAAGGATACTTCTGATGAAAATCTGGAAAGTGCTTATCAAACTTTGCTCGCCACAAGGCCAACGGCGGTGAATTTGCGCTGGGCATTGGATGAGATGAAGGCGGCGACTTTGGAGCATGAAGGACAGGCTAGGATCGAAGCGGCTTATAAACGTGCGTGCGAGATTTGTGATGAGGATGTCGAGATTAACCGTAAAATCGGTGAGAATGGATTGAAAATTCTTCGTAAGCTTTCCAAGGAAAAGAACGGGGAACCTATCAATATTCTAACGCATTGTAATGCAGGGTGGCTGGCAACGGTGGATTACGGGACGATTACGGCGCCTATTTATCTGGCGCATGATGAAGGGATCAAGGTTCATGTCTGGGTGGGTGAGACAAGGCCACGTAATCAGGGTGCATCTTTGACGGCTTATGAGCTATCTCAACATGGGGTTCCGCATACGGTGATTGCCGATAATGCCGGTGGTTTGCTCATGGAGCGGGGCGAAGTGGATTTATGCCTTGTAGGCACGGATCGTGTGACGCGCAATGGTGATGTGTGTAATAAGATCGGGACTTATCTTAAGGCTTTGGCGGCGAAGGATAATGATGTGCCGTTTTATATTGCCTTGCCGTATCCGACGATTGATTATTCGATGGAAAGCGGGGATATGGTGCCGATTGAGGAGAGATCCGAGCAGGAAGTCACCCGAATCGCAGGAATGAGTGATCAGGGTGATGTGATGGAAGTGCAGATTACGCAATCCAGAGCTTATAATCCGGCTTTTGACGTGACGCCGGCAAGGCTGGTGAGTGGGTATATCACTGAGCGCGGGGTTTTGGAGAAGGTCTGTGATGGGGATTCCGATGAGCCTGTATATGCTGAAATAGCAGCTTAGAGCAAAAAATACTGGTTTTATTTGCGTATTTGTACTTTTTTTGTATAGAATAGTGATAAGGAATTTCTAATTAAGGTGGTTAATTGTGGTAGCACACTCAAGTTTAACTGAAGAAGATAATGGCTATGAGGCTCAAGAGCCGGTGCAAGAGGCAGTTGTAGTTCCTTTTACAATTACAGAACTTGCGAGCTTTGGTGTGCCTGATAATAATCCGCATGATCTTGATTCAGAATCAGAACGTAAGGCCTATTACGATAATCTTCATCTTGATCCTAATCTTGATACATATTCTCCGAATGACGTTCATTTGAGTCTTGTGAATAATGGCAATGATGCCGCCTTGCGGGATTACATTAGTGATATGGATGCCAATAGCGGAATGGCTTCGAAAGATAATAATGTTACAGCTCGTCTTGGTGATGCAATGATGCAAGCGCCTGATAATAGCACGGCTGATGAGATGTTATCGCAAGATGCGTCGTTCCGCGGCAAAGAAAACGCCATGGAGGAAAGACAAGAGAATCATCACCTTAATGAAGATGAGGCAGAATCATATGTTTATATGCCTCCTGATGATGAATATAGCCTTGAGCAACTTAAGGATCAAATGGTTCAAGATATGCTGGAACTTGACGGGATTGATGAATCCGATGTCCAGATGGTTCTGGCGGCGGATGCTGCCGGGGATATTGCTGCGACGATGAAGGCTCTGGATGCAGTGGCTGATAAATATGACTTGGGCGATATGAAAGACGGTGTCGAGCTGATGCAAGTTGGTCTTGATGATATGCTAGAAGAGGCCAACGAAGTTGCTACAGTTGTTCATGGAATTAAACCACCTGAAGATAACTACAATCAGGAAGTGACTTTGGGTTTGCCTCAGTTTACCTAAGTCATTTTAAAAATACCCTTGCATTTTTCCTTTAAATTGTTTTATTGTCCGCAACGCGCTTAATGGCGCGATTGGTTGTGGGAGGTTGTTGCCTTAAATATAAAGACCATTGGCAAGCCGCACCACATATTCTCCAAACTGCTATTGAAAAGGAGAAATACAATGGCAAAGAAGGTTTCGGGTTATATTAACCTGACAATTATTGGTGGCGGTGCTAATCCGTCTCCTCCTGTTGGTCCGGCTTTGGGGCAGCATGGTGTAAATATCATGGAATTCTGTAAGGCGTTTAATGCCAAGACAGAAGAGAGCAAAGGTATTCCTATTCCGGTTGTTATTACCGTGTATGAAGACCGCTCTTTCGACTTTATCACAAAAACACCACCTGCAAGTTACTTTATCAAACAGGCAGCGAAGTTGCCAAAAGGTTCAAGTAATCCTGGACGTGAAGTGGCTGGTCAGATCCGTCGCTCTCAGGTTAAAGAAATTGCAGAAAAGAAAATGCCTGACCTCAATGCGAATGACATTGAAGCGGCAATGCTCATCATTGAAGGCTCGGCCCGTTCTATGGGTATCGATGTCGTGGAGGGTTAATCGATGAAAAATACTAAGAATAATCAAAAAGCCCTTGAGCTTGTAGATCGTACAAAATTCTATGACTTGAAAGAGGCCATTGAGATTTTGAAAAAATGTGCCAAGAGTCGCAAATTCGATGAAAGTTTTGAAATTGCATTAAATCTTGGCGTTGATCCAAAACATGCGGATCAGCAGGTTCGTGGTATGGTGACTTTGCCTCATGGTACAGGTGCTTCTGTGAAGGTTGCCGTTTTTGCCAAAGATGACAAGGCACAAGAAGCAAAAGATGCTGGTGCGGATATTGTCGGTGCAGAAGATCTGGTCGAGAAAATCCAGAAAGGCGAGATTGAATTTGATCGCTGTGTTGCAACGCCGGATATGATGGGGCTTGTTGGGCGCGTGGCTAAGGTGTTGGGGCCAAAAGGCCTGATGCCTAATCCTAAGCTTGGTACGGTTACACCTGATGTGACAAAAGCTGTTACCGAAGCCAAAGCCGGTTCGATTGAATTCCGTGCTGAAAAAGCCGGTATTGTTCATGCTGGTATTGGTAAGGTTTCCTTTGATGATAAAAAGCTGGCTGAAAATGCTGTAGCTTTTGTTGAAGCTATCAAGAAGGCGAAGCCTGCTGGTGCGAAAGGGACATATATTGGTAAAGTTACTGTTACTTCGTCAATGGGTCCTGGTATCAAGATTAATATCGATAGTCTTGCTGCTTAGTCTAATTGAATTAGTGTTCATTAAAAAAATAGCCCTGTCTTGGATAGGGCTATTTTGCTATTCTCGAAAAAATATAAATGGAAAGGAATAGTTAGTGAGCTCAGAAACATTGTATGATCGCATAGGTGGTGAGTTTGCCATTAATGCTGCAGTGGATTCATTTTATGCAAAGGTGTTAAGTGACCAGCTTTTATTGCCTTTTTTTGAAGGTATATGTATGGATGTGCAAATGGGTAAGATGAAGACCTTTCTTACAGTGGCATTTGACCATGGTTCTGAGGGAACAATAGCTAATATGCGTAATGCACATGCACCACTTGTTGAGCGTGGGTTAAGTGATATCCATTTTGATGCTATTCTCAGGCATATGGCAGAAACTTTGCGGGAGTTATCTGTGCCAGATAATTTGATAGCAGAAGTTGCTGGCATTGTAGAAAGTTATCGTGATGAAGTTTTGAATCGTTAATAGGGAAAATCTATTGTGCTGGATTCTAAACTTTGGAAAAAACTGCAAAACTTTGAGATGGATGTAGCAGGTGATGCCTTCCCTTTTTCAAAGCGTTTGGCGCGGGATAATAACTGGTCATATAAATATGCTCTGTGTGTGATCGAAGAATACAAAAAGTTTCTTTATTTGATGATGGTTAGTCCTAGTCCCATGACTCCATCTGACCAAGTTGATCAGGTCTGGCATTTGCATCTGGTTTATACGCAAAGTTATTGGATTGATTTGTGTGGGGGTGTCTTAGGGCGAGAGTTGCATCATAATCCTACAAAAGGAGGGGAAGCTCAAAGCCATAGTTTTAAATCATATTATGCAGCTACAAAGGCTCTATATAAGCAAGAGTTTCAAGAAGAGCCGCCTGCGGATATCTGGCCAGATGAAAAAGTTCGTTTTGGGGAAGCACCTTTTTACAAGCGTGTTAGCCTTGCCCGGTATTGGCTGTTGCCACGCTTTCAAATTGGGCAGGTATTTGCTTTTTCTTTACTGGCCTTGATTATTACAGGCTGTGTTTCAAGTGATGAACTATTCAAGCCTTGGGACGAATATTCCAGCAATGAAAGAGCAATTATATTTTTTCTGGGGGCTTTTATTGTCATTTATGTTTATGTGGCTTTGATTAAATTTTTACGACAACTTGGTATTTTGCCACCTAGGAAAGATAAAAAAGATAGTGCGGGTGGTTGCACAGGCTGTGGTGGATGTTTTTTTGGTGGTGATGATGATGGTAGCGGGTGCTCCGGTTGCGGTGGTTGTGGCGGTGATTAAGGCTTTTGACTGTATAAGCTTGCTAAAATATTTTTACATATGTTAGTAAGGTGCAGTGATCGATATTGATGTAGGTAGAGCTTTTCGAAAAATAGGTGGAACGCCTTTAGTGCATGTTCCGATGCTTTCGCCTGTCTGGGCACCAGATATCAAAGTTTTTGCAAAGTTAGAAAGGCATAATCCTACTGGAAGTGTAAAAGACCGGATTGCCGAGTATCTTGTTAATGATGCAATAGCCCAAAGGGGTGATCTGTTAACAACTATTGTGGAGGCGAGTTCTGGGAATACGGCTTCTGCTGTTGCTGCGGCTTCTGCTCAAAAGGGTTTGGGTTGTGTTATTTTTATTCCCAATAAGACTAGTGAAGAAAAAAAGCTGATTACTGAGTCTTATGGCGCAAAAGTTATTCGGGCAGAAATTGATCAGGATTATATGCAACTTGCTAAAGATTATGCGGAATCTTTGGGTAATCAAGCTGTGTTTCTTAATCAATATGATAACCTTATGAATAGGGAAGCTCATTTTAGGGAGACTGGTCCGGAAATTATTCAAGACATGCAAGGCGGGGTTATTGATGCTTTTGTTTCTGTGGCGTCAACTGGTGGAACGATTTCTGGTATCGGGGAATGTTTGAAAAATTATGATGAGCAAATTAGGGTTGTAATGGCGGACCCGATTTATTCGGTGTTGTTTGACGAATTTTATAGGCATAGGAATCCGAATTATCAACCAGTAATGATTACGCCCGATGGTCACCTTAGAGAAGGGATGCGGTTTAGGGATACTCTGATTGAGGGGGTTGGTAAAAAACGTGTTCCAAACAATATAAATTTTGACATTATTGATCAGGCAGAAAAGTATTTTGGGGGGAAAGCACTTCAGCTTGTACAGAAAATCAATCAAAATACAGATTTGTCGATTGGAGCATCTAGTGGTGCTAATGCGCTTATTGCACAAAGGGTTGCAGAGCAGCTAGCTTCTGAAGGTCGTGAGGAGGCTAATATCATTACAATTTTTGCTGATGGTAGTGAAAAATATAAGAGTAAATTTGAAAATAGTGAATGGCTTACAGATGCTATGCAGTATGATCACTAAAAATACTTGACATGACTATTCTATCTGATTATAAGCACTTTCATTGAATTAACCCGTCCAAGACTGCTAGGCATAAAAATAAGTCCTGCATAGATGTGTAAAGTAAAATAAGCCTTGTTTTTATTCGGGCTGTTTGTTTTTCATTGAAGATGTTTTGGATGGTGGCCTTTTTAAAAAAAGAGCCGCTTTTTTTATGTTTTAAATTTAAGGAGAAAAGCGATGGGCATGAGCCGCGCTGCTAAAGAAGCCGAAATTAAAGCCTTGAATGAGCGTTTTGCCAATGATGAATTGGTTGTTGTTACGCATTATTCAGGATTGAGTGTATCTGATCTTAACGATCTTCGTGGGAAACTTCGTGAAGAAGGTGCTAGCTTCAAGGTAACAAAAAATACTTTGGCCAAGCTGGCCATTAAGGGCACTAAGTATGAAGGTCTTGATGAGATGTTTTCTGGTCCGACTGGTGTGGCATCTTCACAGGATCCTGTTGCTGCGGCCCGCGTTGCGCATAAGTTTGCCAAAGATAATGACAAGTTTGTTATTCTTGGTGGTGCGATGGGCGAGATTATTCTTGATGCTGCAGGTGTTGAGGCCTTGGCTAAGTTGCCATCACTGGACGAGATCCGTTCCAAGCTTGTTGGCTTGTTGCAGGCACCTGCAACGAAGCTTGCTGGTCTTATGCAAGCGCCGGCACGTGAGCTTGTTGGTGTGACTAAAGCTTATGGCGAAAAAGGTTAAGTAATAGAGTTTTGAAACAGCGAATTTAGATTTATCAAAAAGGAGAGAAAAAATGGCTGCTGATTTGGAAAAAATTGTTGAACAACTATCTGAACTGACTGTTCTGGAAGCTGCTGAGCTTTCAAAGCTTTTGGAAGATAAGTGGGGCGTAACTGCCGCTGCTGCTGCACCTGTTGCGGTTGCTGCTGCTGGTGGTGCGGATGCTGGTGGTGCAGAAGAGAAGAGCGAATTTGACGTTATTCTTGAAGCTGCTGGTGGTAACAAAATTGCTGTTATCAAAGAGGTCCGCGCAATCACAGGTCTTGGTCTTAAAGAAGCAAAAGACCTTGTTGAAGCTGGTGGTAAGGCTGTTAAAGAAGGTGCTTCTAAGGAAGAAGCTGAAGAAATCAAAGGCAAGCTTGAAGCTGCTGGCGCGACAGTCGCTCTTAAATAATCTTTGGGTTTATACCATTTTGCATTTCCCGCAAGCTATATGCGGGAGATGCTTTTTTGCCTTTCGGCAAGATTTATTATTGACATTGCGTGTGGCGTAGGCCATATAGCTAACAAACTTGATCTGGGATGAACGTGAGACTATTGAAGAGAGACGGATTCCGTAAACTTAAATAGTGATTAATTTTTGACCACTGGGCCGTAAGTGAGGGTGCAGAGGTTTTTTTGTTTTTCTATTGTGAAAACAAGGTTTTGGGCAGCCAGAAAGTGCCTTGAAATGAGATTAGACAAGTCAGTGAACGAATAGGACGATAAAGACATGTGTGCAGCAAAAGCCAAAAAATCAAATGATTTCGTAAATGCAAACAGTATTGAAAGTTTTACTGGTAAAAAACGTGTGCGCCGTAATTTTGGTGTGATCAACGAAGTTGAGCAAATTCCTCACCTTATCGGCTTGCAGAAAGATTCTTATGAGCGTTTCCAGCAAAAAGATATTCTTGCTGATGATCGTAAACTTCATGGTCTTCAGGAAGTTTTGTTCTCTGTATTTCCAATCAAGGATTTTGGTGATAAGGCCGAGATTGATTTTGTTAAGTATGAATTTGAAGAGCCAAAATATGATGTGGAAGAGTGTCAGCAACGTGATATGACGTATGCTGCGCCATTGCGTGTGACATTGCGTCTTTCAGTATTTGATATTGATGAGGATACAGGTCTTCGTTCAATTCGTGACATTAAAGAGCAAGATGTTTATATGCTCGATATGCCGATGATGACAGAAAACGGCACGTTCGTAGTTAACGGAACAGAGCGTGTGATCGTTTCCCAGATGCATAGATCGCCTGGCGTGTTCTTTGATCATGATGGTGGTAAAACACATGTGTCCGGTAAGTATCTCTTCTCGGCCCGTGTAATCCCTTATCGTGGTTCGTGGCTTGATTTTGAATTTGATGCGAAGGACTTGATGTATGTTCGTATTGACCGTCGTCGTAAGTTGCCTTTGACGACTATGCTTCGTTGTCTGGATTGCGCCGAGACAGAGCGTCTGCGTGCTGAAGCTGCTGAAAATGATGAAGAGCTCGATCCATTGATGGTCCAGGGTATGTCCAATGAAGAAATTCTGGGTGTCTTCTATGATACAATTTCCTATAAAAAGCAAAAGAAGGGCTGGGAGACAGCTTTTGATGGAGAGCGTTTGCGCGGCATCAAGCTTCCTTATGATTTGGTTGATGCCAAGTCAGGAAAGGTTGTAGAGGAAGAAGGCACAAAGATTACGCCTCGTAAGGCTAAGAAGCTTGCTGAAGAGGGTTTGAAAAATATCCTTCTATCCGAAGAGCATTTGACAGGTCAGTATGTTGCTCGTGATATTTTTGATATGACAACTGGTCAGGTTCTGTTTGAAGCTGGTCATGAGTTGGAAGAAGGTGACTTTGAAGCGCTTGAAGGTGCTAAAGTTGAAGAGCTTCACATTCTGGCGATTGATCACATTAATGTAGGTCCTTATATCCGTAACACCTTGATGGCTGATAAATGTGATACGCGCGAAGAAGCCTTGATCGATATTTACCGCGTTATGCGTCCTGGTGAGCCGCCGACAGTTGAATCTGCGCAAGCTTTGTTTGATTCTTTGTTCTTCGATGCCGAGCGTTATGATTTGTCTCCGGTTGGTCGCGTGAAAATGAATGCGCGTCTTGATCTAGATGCTGATGATCAGTTCCGTATTTTGAATAAGGCCGATGTCTTGGCGATTGTTAAATATTTACATGGTCTGAAAGATGGTCAGGGCGAAGTTGATGATATTGATAACCTTGGAAATCGTCGTGTACGTTCCGTTGGTGAATTGATGGAGAATCAGGTTCGTATTGGCTTGCTTCGTATGGAGCGCGCTATTCGTGAGCGTATGTCATCTGTCGAAATTGATACATATATGCCGCACGATTTGATCAATTCCAAGCCTGTTCAGGCGGCTGTGCGCGAGTTCTTTGGATCTTCACAGCTTTCCCAGTTTATGGATCAGACGAACCCGCTTTCCGAAATTACCCATAAGCGCCGTCTTTCGGCACTGGGGCCGGGCGGTTTGACACGTGAGCGTGCAGGTTTCGAGGTTCGTGACGTGCACCCAACGCATTATGGTCGTATCTGTCCGATTGAAACACCTGAGGGTCC
>DCKO01000106.1 GCA_002320665.1 Micavibrio sp. UBA1672 | reverse complement strand
GCACCTTGGTCAGCGGCAGATTCAAAAGGCTTGCTGAAGGCCGCAATCCGCGATCCAAACCCCGTTATCTTCCTTGAAAATGAAATTCTGTATGGACAGAGTTTTGAAACGCCAACTTCCGAAGACTTTGTCATTCCACTGGGACGTGCAAAAATCGAGCGTGAGGGTAAAGATGTTACAATCGTGACATTCTCCATTATGGTTGGTAAAGCTCTAGAAGCAGCTAAAAAACTGGAAGAAGAGGGCATTGATGCTGAGGTAATTAACCTGCGCACAATCCGTCCTCTTGACCGTTGGACCATCCTTGAAAGCGTAAAGAAAACAAACCGCATCGTCACAGTCGAAGAAGGCTGGCCCTTCGCCGGTATTGGTTCCGAGATTGCCGCACTGATCGGGGAGCATGCTTTCGATTATCTGGATGCACCGGTAACGCGCGTGCATGCTGCTGATGTGCCGTTGCCATATGCTGCCAATCTTGAGGCCTTGGCCTTGCCACAAACCGAAGAAATCATTCATGCGGCCAAGAAAGTATGCTACGTATAAGCTGGAATCATAATAGGCAAAGTGAGGACGTCATCATGAAAAAACTTCTTCTTATAATTCTGCTGCTTTTTGTGTCTGCACCAGCTATTGCTTCGGAACGCACGAAAGTAGCATTAGTATCTACTGGTGGACAAAAATGTAAAATGGTCGAGACTGTAACAGTTGGCATGAATTTTAATGTTCAGGGTATAGAGTTGGGGGAAGCAAAATCCCTGATGGAAAACAAAATGGCTGAAATAGAAAATATTGCTACATCACTTGAAATATCGAATATGGAATTACAAAATTATAGTTATAATATCTATGCCAATTCTACTGGTTGTGGTCATGGGGCATCCAATAACCTATACCAATTTAACGGAAACCTGTCTTTCAAACTTGATAGTGCAGATAAAACAGATGCTTTAATGGATGCTCTGGCCGAAAAAGGATTTAATGTCAACTTCAACATGAATGCGTATAGACAATGCCAATAAATATTACAATGCCTGCTCTTTCCCCGACCATGACGGAAGGGACACTTGCCAAATGGACTGTTGCCGAAGGTGATACGGTCGAGGCAGGTGATGTCATCGCCGAAATCGAAACTGACAAGGCCACTATGGAAGTCGAAGCCGTGGATGAAGGCGTAATGGGTAAAATTATCATCGCCGAAGGTTCGGAAAATGTACCTGTGAACGAGATTATTGCCGTATTACTGGAAGACGGCGAGAGTGCCGATGATATTGGTGATGTTTCTGTCTCGGCTCCAGCTCCAAAAGCTGAAGAATCTGCTCCGGCAAAACAGGAAGCCTCAACTCCTGCACCTGCGCCAAAGAAAGCTGGCGAGCGCATTTTTGCATCGCCTTTGGCCAAACGTATCGCCAAGGATAAGGGCTTGGACCTTTCTGCAATCAAAGGCTCTGGACCACGTGGCCGTATCGTCAAGGCCGATGTTGAAAATGCTAAACCGCAAACTTCCACATCAGGCGCAACGGCTCCATCTCCTGCAGCACAAATCCATGATCCAGATGCCAAAGTTAATATGTTCGGCATGGCCTATAAGGAAATTCCGAATAACAACATCCGTAAAGTCGTTGCCAAGCGTCTGTCTGAATCCAAGCAAACTGTGCCACATTTCTATCTGACTGTTGAATGCCAGCTTGACACGTTGTTAGCGGCTCGCAAAGAATTAAATGATAAAGCCAATGGCGCATATAAGCTTTCGGTTAATGACTTCATTATCAAAGCCTCAGCCATGGCGCTTAAGGCTTTCCCAGCTGCAAATGTCTCATGGAATGATGATGCCATTCACCAATATTTGAAGGCTGATATCTCTGTGGCGGTATCAACCCCGACAGGCTTGATTACACCAATAATCAAGGCGGCTGAGGATAAGGGCCTAAAGGAAATCTCTAATGAGATGAAAGACCTAGCTGGTCGTGCACGCGAAAATAAGCTTAAACCCGAGGAATTCCAAGGCGGATCATTCTCGGTTTCCAATCTAGGGATGTTCGGCGTGAAGGAATTTGCCGCTATTGTGAATCCGCCGCAAGGGTGTATTCTGGCTATTGGTGCCGGCGAGCAGCGTCCCGTGGTTTTCAATGGTGAAGTTCAGATCAAAACAATTATGAACTGCACACTTTCCGTTGACCACCGCTGCGTTGATGGTGCAGTAGGTGCTGAATACTTACAAATTTTCAAGCAATATATCGAAAACCCTGTGAGTATGTTGGTCTAACCTCTAGGAAAGGAGCCTATGACCATGAAAAACTTTCTTCTACTTGCGTTAATTTCCCTACCATTATGTGCCTGCCAGACAACAGTAGAGGGGCGTACGCCTGATGTTACAGTCTCTGGTGACGGTTACGAAGTGCGCGTTGATGGCGATAATAATAGTGATTTCTGTCCGCCCGGTCAGGCCAAAAAGGGGAATTGTTAGTTATGATTAAAAGAAAACCAATTATTGGTGTTATGGGGTCTCATGAACAAGACTGGGAGGAATATGCTGATCCGGTGGGCGATCTGTTAGCGCGCCGTGGCTATAACTTGCTAACTGGTGCTGGCGGCGGTGTAATGACTGTCGTTGCCCGTTCTTTTACGCAAGTAGAGCCACGCGAAGGCGTTGCCATCGGTATTTTACCAGCCGTTGATTACAAGGGGCAAAAGCTTGATACTGAAGAATATCCAAATCCTTATATCGAAATACCTATGATCACACCGTTAAGTGCTAAGGCACAAAGCGATGCTATGCCCTTTAGTAGAAATCTAACCAATGTCATGACGGCGCAGGCTTTGATCGTTTTGCCTGGCTCGCATGGGACGCGTAACGAGGTCTCCTTGGGACTCATGTATAATAAGCCCTTGATTATGTTTGGGCCTGATGAAGCTTTTGATAACTTTCCGGAAGACCCGTTCAGGGCAGATTGTATTACCCAAGTTAGCAGGTTTTTAGACGATGTTTTTGGAGAACAGTAAAGAGTAGAGGTTTACTTATGAGTGATAAAAATTTTGATGTTGTAGTCATTGGTGGTGGCCCGGGGGGCTATGTTGCCGCTATCCGTGCAGCACAATTAAAGATGAAAGTTGCCGTGGTTGAAGCCAATCACTTGGGGGGTATTTGTCTGAACTGGGGTTGTATCCCGACCAAGGCACTTTTGCGCTCTAGCGAGATTTACCACCTTCTGCACCGCTTGGATGAATATGGCCTTTCTGCAAAGGACATCAAATTTGATATCAAGAAAATTGTTGAGCGTTCACGCGGCGTGTCCAAGCAGCTCTCGGGCGGTATTGGTCACTTGCTAAAGAAAAACAAAGTCACAGTCTTTGATGGCTGGGGCAAGTTGCAGGGAAAAGGTAAGGTTTCAGTTGAAAAGGGCGGTAAAATCTTCGAAAACCTCACTGCCAAGCACATCATAATCGCCACAGGCGCAAAAGCACGCAGTCTTCCGGGGCTTGAACCTGACGGCAAGCAAGTCTGGACATACAAAGAAGCACTCGTTCCCGAAGAAATGCCAAAGTCATTATTGGTTGTTGGATCGGGCGCAATCGGGATCGAATTCGCCAGCTTCTATCACACACTGGGCGCAGAAGTCACAGTCGTCGAGGTCATGGATCGCGTGCTTCCCGTTGAGGATGAAGAGATTTCCGGTATGGCTCAAAAAGCCTTCGAAAAGCAGGGCATTAAGATCATGACTGGCGCGAAAGTCACCAAGCTGGATAAATCCAAATCCGGTGTAAAGGCCACGATTGAAACCAAAAAGGGTAATCAAACCATATCCGTCGATAAGGTTATTATGGCTGTGGGCGTGGTTGGTAATACTGAAAATATCGGCCTTGAAAACACAAAGATCAAGATTGACCGCGGCGCTATTGTCACGAATGAATGGCTGGAAACCGATGAAAAGGGCGTCTATGCGATTGGTGATGTAACCGCGCCGCCTTGGCTCGCGCACAAAGCATCCCATGAAGGTGTTATTTGTGTTGAGAAAATCGCAGGTGAAAAAGATGTCCATCCGATGATAAAATCCAATATTCCGGGCTGTACTTACTGTCATCCGCAAATCGCATCTGTTGGCTTGACAGAAAAAGCCGCCAAAGAGCAGGGCTATAAGATCAAAGTCGGACGCTTCCCCTTTATCGGAAACGGCAAAGCCATTGCGCTGGGTGAGCCGGAAGGCTTAATCAAAACCATCTTCGATGAAAAGACTGGGGAACTGCTCGGCGCGCATATGATTGGCGCCGAAGTTACCGAAATGATCCAAGGCTATGTGGTAGGTAAAACCTTAGAAACCACAGAGGCCGAGTTGATGCATACAGTCTTCCCGCACCCGACTTTATCAGAAATGATGCATGAAAGCGTACTTTCTGCGTATAATAAGGCAATACATTTTTAAAAATAGCCTGATGGAAGGGTACTAATGGATCTCAAAGAAGAAGATATTCTAGGCGATAAAATCCATGATCATTGGTATTACGTATCCAAGGGCAAGGCCATGCGTGAGTTCTTGGGCAACCTAAAAGTCGATGAGGTTCTGGATGTTGGTGCAGGCTCGGGGATTTTCTCCCGCCAGCTCTTGGATCACAATATGGCAGGCAGCGCAGTTTGCGTCGATCCAAACTACGAAGCGGAGAGCGAAGAAGATCAAAATGGCAAATCTATTAAATTTGTAAAATCGATAGATAAAACAACACAAGACCTGATTTTAATGATGGATGTTCTGGAGCATGTGCCTGATGATGTAGCGCTGCTAAAGGAATATGCAGATACTATGGATGTTGGTGGAAAAGTCTTGATCACTGTTCCGGCCTTCCAGTTTATGTGGTCAGGCCATGATGTCTTCCTAGAGCATTATCGCCGCTATACGATTGAGATGATGGAAAACACGATCAAAGGGGCAGGGCTAAAGCCAATCAAAAGCCGCTATTTCTTTGGCTCCTTATTTCCTGTCGTTGCTGCCATAAGGCTAACAAAGAAGATGCTTTTTGAAAAAGGTAAAATCGAGGGCAAGAGCGAACTTAAACTTTATCCCGACTGGATGAACCAAAGCCTTATTGCTGTGCATGATTTGGAGAGACTAAGCATCTTCAAGATGAATAAACTCTTTGGCTTAAGTGTTTTTTGCCTGTGCGAAAAGAAAGAATAAATATGAACAAATTACTTTTTATAGCTTTGATATTTATGGCATTGCCTATTCAGGTGCGGGCCGAAGAAATATCAATCACGCCGCAAATGGTTGAAGAATATTTTGATACAATAACAAAGCTTTATACAAGTGAAAGCCTTGATAGGGATGCAATTATTGCCTTCACTGAAAAGCATGTGGATGATGAAATTGTAGTTGAAACAACATATAATATTGAAAATCAGCCAAAACCAATGCTTTTGAAAATTAGCAAAGCCGAAATTCTCGAAAGTCTCAGAAGTGATAAAAACAAGACAATGAATTCAAAAATGAGCTTTACCATCACTGGGTTTGAACTGGATGAAACCGGACAAACTGTCAATGTCGAAAACACTATCGGCTGGAAGTCTGTGATCCGCGGACCGGATAAAAAAGGTTATATTGTTGATACGCCAACGCACTCTTTATCCGTGTGCAATGACAGATTTAAATTGCGAGAAGGTATTTTGAAAAAGATCAAGAGCCGATGCGAAATTAGCATGAGTACAAAAAAACCTGTTCCTGTTGAATAAAATATTATAGAAAAGCCGCATGACCTATAACAAAGAACTTTTAGACAAGGCAAAACGTCATCCGGAAAAGCAAAAGAATCCGGATCGCCCAGCCGGGCGAAAGCCAGATTGGATACGTGTGCCTGCGCCGCAAGGCAAAGTTTATGCTGAGACAATGGATGTTGTCCGCAAGCAAAAACTGACCACCGTGTGTGAAGAAGCTGGCTGTCCGAATATCGGTGAATGTTGGCAGCAAAAACACGCAACCTTTATGATCATGGGTGAAGTCTGCACACGGGCTTGTGCATTTTGTAATGTTGCCACAGGTAAGCCGGATCAGCTTGATAAGCTGGAACCTTTACGCGTTGGCGTGGCGACGATGCAAATGGGCCTAAAGCATGTTGTTGTAACGTCCGTTGATCGTGATGATTTAAAGGATGGCGGTGCGGATCACTTTGCCAAAACCATTCAGGCCATCCGTATGAAAAGCCCAGGCACAACTGTCGAAATCCTGCCCGGTGACTTTAAAGGCAATATGCGTGATATCGACCATGTTATTGATGCTGCGCCGGATGTATTTAATCATAATCTTGAAACTGTGCCGCGCCTTTATCCAACCATTCGCCCCGGTGCACGTTATTTCAGGTCACTAAGATTGCTTGAGCGCGTGAAAGAGGTTAATCCTACGCTCTTTACCAAATCAGGCCTGATGGTCGGGCTCGGTGAGAGTAAAGAAGAAGTCGCACAAGTCATGGACGATATGCGCGCTGCTAAAATCGATTTCATCACTATCGGACAATACCTACAGCCAACGCCAAAACATGCCCCCGTTATGAAATGGTGGACACCGGGAGAATTCGAACAACTGACGAAAATGGCCAAAGCCAAAGGCTTTTTGATGGTCTCGGCCTCACCTTTGACCCGCTCGTCTCACCATGCCGGTGATGACTTCGAAAAGCTCAAGGCAGCCAGATTGAAAAAATATGGCGACAAAGTTGCGGCGGAGTAATTTAGTTGCAAGTTACAAGTGTCCAGTTACAAGACTTATTTAGGCTTTCTTGCAACTTGTAACTATTATCTGGAAACTATTAAACATGACAACCCACGCGGAAAAACGAAATCTTCCCTATACGCCAGAGCAGCTTTTTGATCTTGTTGCTGGCGTGGATGAGTATCCTGATTTTCTACCATGGTGCATGTCATCTAATATCTATAAGCGAGACGGCGACAATATCTTTTATGCCAACTTGACCATTGGCTATAAAATGGTGCGCGAGAAATTTGGCTCAAAGGTGACCCTTAAAAAGCCCAATGAAATCCATGTCGAATATCTTTCTGGCCCGATGAAATATCTGTCCAATAAATGGAAATTCATCCGTGAAGAAGATGGTTCTTGCACGATTGATTTTTACGTTGATTTCGAGTTTAAAAACTTTGTGCTGCAAAATCTGATGGGTATGTTCTTTAACGAGATCGTAAGGCGTATGGTCTCTTCCTTCGAAGATCGAGCGCGTGAACTCTATGGCGAAAATGGCGTTCAGGCGGCTGCTTCAGACGAGGAAGATAGGGGGAGTTCTATCGCTTCATCACATTCCCCGTCATAATACGGATAGCGATAACTCAAAGATTTATCCTGTCCATCTTCAGTATTGATATCCACCTTAACACTGCGATCAAGGCGCATCGCATCACAGCCTGATAAATGCATGATCCCGATTTTCTGATGTGGCAGGTACGGCTCAACAAAGCAGTGATTATCATTATCCCAGACTGGCTGATTCTCTAGCAGCCAATTACAAGTGGCTGGCAGAAACTCGGCCGGAAATTTCTCTAAATACACCATCATGCCAAGGCTTAGCTGTTCGGCGGTAAAAACTTTCCCTTTTTCCAAAGCCTTAACGATCAAAGCTTGCCATCGTGCCCAATGCGGGGCTTTGCCTGAAATCGCAAAGACACCTGCATTAAGGGTAGGGTAAGGAAACAGATCACGAGCGACTTTGCCGCTAAAAGCACGCCGTGCATTACTATAGTAAAAACTTCGGGCTTTGAATGGAAAAGGCCCCAACCATTTCAGCCGCATCGCCTTACCATAGGCGCGGTCAACTTGCGGGCAAATCGCGAGTCCTGATTTCTGTGCCCCAGCCACGAGGAGATCAATTGCTCCCCAATCCTGCACCCATGTATCACCATCCAGCCAGACATAAACATCATAATCAGGGAAAAGCTCGGGCAGGAAAGGGCGTCCGGCACATGCCTTCAAAAATTCCTTATTTTTGATTTTATAGGCAGGTAGATCCGCTGGCCATTCCGGCGCGGCAATATGCGCAACACGTTTTTGTAAAACCTGTTTTTGCTCTTCTGTTAGGCCTGCATCAAGAATACACAAATCAACATCCACATCTTTTGGCTTCGCGCTATCTACTGATGCAATCCACTCAAGGATCATAGGGTAGTATTTGTGGTCTCCGCCGGAAACGAGTGCTATTTTCATGAATAATCTCCCGCATAATCTATCAGTGCCTCAAGTGCAAACGTAACACTTTGTTGCCGCACTTCTGCGCGCGATCCTTCAAAATGGCACTCATAGGTTTTAGTCCCAGCCGATTTTGAGGCTACACCAAAATAGACAAGGCCAACTGGTTTTTCCGCGCTGCCACCATCGGGGCCGGCTATGCCTGTCACTGAAACTGATATATCAGCTAGACTATGATTTGTAGCGCCTTTCGCCATTGCCGTGGCACATTGTGAACTAACCGCGCCATGTTCCTCTAGAATATTACTAGGCACACCTAGCATATCCATTTTGGCATCATTCGAATATGTTACAAAGCCACGATCAAAAATCTGGGAGGAGCCTGCGCGTTCGGTCATTGCCGCTGCAATAAGCCCGCCCGTACAGCTTTCCGCACAAGATAACACCAGCTTCTTTTCCATCAAAAGAAGGCTTAGTTTTCCAACGAGGCTTTGAATATTTTTGCTCATATTACTATGGTTATCCCGAATATAATAAAGGCCGCAAAAATACCTGCAATAACATCATCAAACATAACCCCTTTTGCACCTTCCAGATTTTTATCAGCCCATCCAATCGGGCCGGGTTTTAAAATATCAAAAAACCGGAAGAAGAAAAATGACAATAAAATCAGAAAAGGATTACCCATTGCAGGCAGCATCGCAATCCACTGGCCAGCAACCTCATCAATCACAATCATCTTGGAGTCATGCCCGCCCATATCTTTATCAAAAAGATCAGCCGCCCATAGGCCAATAATTGTTATTATGACTGCGCAAACAAAAAGAGAGAATATTCCCCCATATGCATAAATAACAATGCCAAAGGGTAGGGCGCCCAAAGACCCCCAAGTGCCGGGCGCAGGATTGAGAAAACCACAACCAAACCAACTCGCCAGCCACGTATAGGCTTTGCGGCGATCTAGTTGCTCCGGAATATGAAAGCTGATCTTCTTCATGGTTTTAATCCACTGGCAGAGCGATTGATACAATCGCTTGCGCTGCTATACCTTCTTTACGACCCGTAAAGCCCAGTTGCTCGGTTGTTGTAGCCTTGATATTAACCCGTCTGGGCTGAAGGTATAAAAGTGCCGCCAATCTTTCTTTAATAAATTTTCGGTAAGGTTCGATCTTGGGCTCTTCACAGATCAGGGTGACATCCACATTGATAAGCTGGCCTTTTTCTCCACGTACCAAAGATAATGCATGTTCCAGAAAAACAGCACTATCCATATCTTTAAAAGTATCATTGCTTGGTGGGAAGTGTTGACCAATATCACCAGCCCCGATCGCCCCGTAAATCGCATCTGTTATTGCATGAAGCCCGACATCGGCATCGGAATGGCCTTTTAATTTCTTCTCATAAGGAATATCAATCCCGCAAAGACGAATGCTGGTCGCAGGTTCATCGCTAAAGCTATGGACATCAAAGCCAAGGCCAGAGCAAAATTCATAAGTCATACGGCGTACCATGGAGAGGTCTAGTCCTTTCGTTGCGTATTCGACAATAAAAGAGTTTCTGCCAAAAGGAAATCATCAGCATAAGTGATTTTAAAATTCGGTGTTGATGAAGCAATAAGCTTCGTCTTTACATTGAATTCAGAAACTATTTTTGTATCGTCGCTATAGGCTTTTTCGTGGCCAAATTTTTCATGGGCTTGCTTGAGAATACCATAGTGAAAGCCTTGCGGCGTTTCAATGGCCCAAAGATTATCACGCTCGATATTATTGGCTGCAAACCCTTCATCATCACTATAACGCAGCGTATCACGCACTGGTGAAGCCAGACTTGCAGCTTGCTCACTTGCTAAGGCTTTGCATAGAATGCGTATATCTTGCGCTGTAACCAACGGACGCGCTGCGTCATGTATCAAAACAAAATCATCTTGCGCACAATTCAGAGACTTCAGCGCGTTATGAACACTGTCCTGCCTTGTTTTGCCACCATGAATGACGTACAGGTTTTTGCCCTTAATTTTGTCATCAAAGAGATTTTGATGCTCCGGGCTTATGGCCACAGTAATAGATTTACATTCAGGCATGCTCTCGAATAAATCAATGGAATGCTGTAGCACGGATTTTCCAGCCAAATCCTGATATTGCTTGGGGAGACTGCCGCCCATTCGTTGACCGCTTCCAGCAGCAACAATAATGACATGAAAAGGCGAGGGCGTAGGCTTATTCATTGTATATCTTTTGGTTTAACCCTAATAATTGTTGAAAAAATGTCACGGCTGTTGTATTTATGCAACATAGTATCATAGTCGTAGACATAATATGCCTCAATCGGATTTTTATAAAAAACTATATTCCAGCCTGAGTTTCAAGCACATAATGACACGGTCTTGGCGTACCAAGGCTTCTGTGTTGCTGGTTATTGCAGCCGTTATTAGTTCTTTGGCAACATACTCAGCACTGAAAGAAGCCCCCGATAGTGGTGGAAACTCCGATCTAGTGGTTTGGCTGTTGAACCTTGACCTGATTATTCTATTGCTTTTGGTTTCCCTGATTTCCTATCGGATTGTTGGTCTTTGGAGTGGCCGCAAAAGAGGTATTGCTGGTTCTCACCTTCATGTCCGGCTGGTTTATATCTTCAGTATTATTGCCGCCGTACCGACAATTATCATGACGGTGTTTTCAGTGGTATTCTTTCATTATGGGGTGCAGGCATGGTTCAGTGAGCGTGTGCAAACTGCAATTAATGAATCACAAGCGGTCGCGCAATCCTATCTGGAGGAACACAAACAGGTTATCAAAGCCGATACGATGGCAATGGCTGGTGACCTGGATCGTCAAGCGGATATGCTGATGTTTCATCCTGAAACCTTGCAAGAGGTGATGGACACGCAATCCACATTCAGAAACCTGTCCGAAGCGCTCGTTTTTCAAGAAGATGGGCGTGTTTTGGCACGTTCGGCTTTGACCTTTGCTTTAGAGTACGAGGAAGTTCCCGAATATGCCATGCAAAGCGCTAAAAACGGTGATGTCGTCTTGATGACCGGAGAAGATCAGGATCGCGTTCGCGCACTTGTGAAACTACAAAACTATCCTGATGCGTATCTTTTTGTTGGACGGATGCTTGACCCGCAAGTGCTGTCTCATTTGTCATCAACGCAGCTTGCCTCAGATGATTATGCGGATTTAAAGGCACAATATTCAGGGTTGCAAGTCACTGTAACAATGTTGTTTGTTGCTGTGGGGTTCTTATTGCTTCTTGCAGCAATCTGGTTCGGCCTTATTCTCGCGCGCCAACTGGTAAAACCGATTAGTGAGCTGATCACCGCTGCCGACCGCGTGCGTGCAGGTGACCTGACTTTCGAAGTGCCAGAAAATAAATCCTTGGAGGAATTTGATTATCTGGCACAATCCTTTAACCGGATGACCTCTCAAATCCATAAGCAGCGTAGTGATCTGATCGAAGCTAACCGCCAGCTTGATTATCGTCGCCGCGTAACGGAAACCGTCCTCGAAGGGGTGTCCTCAGGTGTAATCGGTGTGGATCAGAATGGCTATATCAATCTGGTCAATAGCGCCGCCTTTTCACTGCTCGATAAGGGCAGAGAAGATTTGATGTATAAAAAGCTGACGGATATTTTTCCGGAATTATCCGAAGCTATGAATCATGCCCAAAAACGCATCGGTAAAATCACACAGCGTGAAATCCAGCATATCGGAGCAGATGGCAAGAAGCGCTCTTTTATCTTCCGCATCACAATTGAACTTGGTGGGGAAGAAGATCAAAATATTATTATTACCTTTGATGATATTACCGAACTTGAATCCGCACAGCGCAAGGCAGCTTGGTCCGATGTCGCGCGCCGTATCGCTCATGAGATCAAAAACCCACTGACCCCGATACAGCTTTCTGCGGAAAGGCTGCGCCGGAAATATAAGAATGTATTTGATGAGGAGTCAGGAAAAACATTCGAGCAATGTATCGAGACAATCATCCGTCATGTCGGTGATATCGGGCGCATGGTCGATGAGTTCAGTTCCTTTGCCCGTATGCCGGAGCCAGTGCTGAAAACAGAAAACCTGCCCGAGCAGATCAGGGAATCTCTCATACTGCAACAACAAGCACATCCCGATATCCGTTTCCACTTCGAAAAGCAAGAGGGGGCTGAGGTCTCTGGCTTTGTCTCTGAAATTGATGCACGCCAATTCCGTCAGGCTATGACCAATATTTTGCAAAACGCCGTAGATTCAATTCAGTCTGTTGAAGAAGATCAGGATGGACATATTAATATCCTGATTGGCTACCATGGACAAGATGAGCTATTTGTCTCGATCTCTGATAATGGTGCAGGTTTCCCGGAGGACGAAGCTAATGAGAAACTCACCGAGCCTTATGTAACCCATAAACCAAAAGGCACAGGGCTTGGTTTGGCGATTGTCAAAAAGATCATGGAAGATTGTAGCGGCACATTATTTTTAGGCGTGCCGGAATGGTTGAAAGCTAATAAATCATGGAAAGATACAGGCGGTGCAACGCTGGTTATGGTCTTTCAATTGCCCAAAGAGAACATGAATAATCACGATACACAAAGGGAAAAACTCGCATCATGATAAAAAAGGCCGATATTCTTGTTGTCGATGATGAAGATGACATTCGTAATCTGATTTGCTCTATGCTGGAAGATGAGGGGTATTCAACACGCGGAGCCTCGGGCAGTAAAACGGCGTACGAATCCATAGATAAAAAGCAGCCAGATCTTGTGATTTTGGATATATGGCTACAAGGCAGCAAAGATGATGGTATTGAAATTCTGAAAACCATCAAGAAAAATCATCCCTTCACAGAAGTCCTAATGATTAGTGGGCATGGAACAGTGGAAACAGCCGTTTTAGCAATTAAAATCGGTGCCTATGATTTTATTGAAAAACCATTCAAATCCGATCGTTTATTATTGATGATCCACCGCGCGCTTGAAAACGCAGCTCTAAAAAAAGAAAATGCTTTGCTTCGAGAAAAAGCTGGTAAATCAGCACAAATACCTACGGATTATAGTGTCTTATCACCAAAAGTACTAAGCTTATTGGAGCGCGCTGCTCCCACTAATAGCCGTATTTTGCTTTCCGGTGAAATTGGCACAGGCAAGGCCTTGGCTGCGCGATATATTCACAAGCATTCCGAAAGACAAGAAAACCCCTTTATTGTATTTAATTGTCAAGGGGATGATCCAGAGCGCCTAGAAGCAGAATTATTTGGTCATAGTCGTAATAAGGGCGTGTTTTCGCAAGCCCAAAACGGTACAATATTACTAGAGGAAATTGATCGCTTGCCTTTGGACCTTCAAGGTCGCCTTGCCAAAATTATGCAGGATAATAACTATATGATAGATACGGAAAATGGTATGACACCTGCTAATATCCGGTTTATTGCATCATCTTCGGACGATATTGAAAAAGCTCTTAAAGATGGTTCTTTGCGCGAAGATTTATATTATCGTTTAAATGTTGTTCATATTGCTCTCGAGCCACTAACACAACGTAAATCAGATTTTGAAAATGTTCTCAAAACCTTAAAAAATCAGTTAAACAAAGAAACAGGCCTCAACCTTTGTGAATTTGATGAAAGAGCCATCAGTGCCCTTAAATCTTATCACTGGCCGGGCAATATCAGACAATTGCGCAATGTGCTGGAATGGGTCGCCATTATGATGCAAGGGGATGATTGTAAAACCTGCACGGTGTCTCATCTGCCACCGGAAATTACATCACGGACAGTTTCGCCTCAAAATGATAACACTCAAGTCGCTTCTGTCATTGAAACCTTTGAGACTGTAGACTTCCTGACATTACCTTTAAGAGAGGCAAGAGAGCATTTCGAACGTGATTATCTGCTTAAGCAAATTGAGCGCTTTGATGGTAATGTATCAAAAACTGCCCAGTTTATAGGTATGGAGCGCTCGGCCCTGCATCGAAAACTCAAAACCCTCGAAGTCACAAACGGGCAAGAAAAAGAAGCCGCATCAAGTTGATATTTGCGTTATTTACAAAAAAGTATAAATTCGAGTTTAAATAATCGTGAAAAACGATAAACTGCGTCGTTAGATTTTAGAATAATAAAACAGGTCAATCACAATGCGCGTCATCATTTGCGGAGCGGGACAAGTCGGATCAAGTATAGCAGCCTATCTCGCCAGAGAAGATAACGACGTTACGATTATCGATCCCCGCGAGGAACTGGTCTATCAGATCAATGACACGATGGACGTAAATGCAATTGCAGGTAAACCGTCTAATCCTGATATTCTAAGTGCGGCTGGAGCAAATGAAGCCGATATGATGATTGCTGTGACTCTTTCTGATGAAACAAACATGATTTCCTGTCAGATTGCACATTCTCTCTTCGGGGTTCCCAAGAAAATTGCCCGTATCAGAGACCAGTCATTCCTTGATCCAGCATGGTCAAATCTCTTTAGTCGCTCTCATATGCCTATTGATGTGATTATCTCGCCGGAGACCTTGATCGCCGAGGATATCCTCAGGCGTATCTCTGTACCCGGAACAACATCGGTAATCAGTATGGTTGATGAGCGCTTATATCTGATTGGTGTGATCTGTGCTGAGGATTGTCCTGTCATCAATACACAGCTTAGCCAACTAAAACACCTTTTCCCCGACCTATCTTTTGGTGTGGTTTCCATCCATAGAAACAACAAACATATTATTCCCGATGGCGATGATATGCTAGAAGTCGGTGATGAAGCCTATATCATAGTAGATACACAGCATCTGCGCCGCGTTATGGCGGCCTTTGGGCATTTGGAAAAAGAAGCGCGCCGTATCATCATTTCTGGCGGCGGGAATATTGGCTATTCTTTCATAAAACTGATGAAATCCAAGCTGAGCGGAATACAGCTTAAGGTTATCGAGCATAATACGGAGCGGGCTAATTTCCTGAGTGAAAAGCTTGAAGATATTATCATTTTGCATGGTGATACACTGGAGCGTTCTATTTTAGAAGAAGCGGCCATTGAAAAATCAGAGGCCTATATCGCCCTAATGAATGATGATGAAAGTAATATTCTTGGCTCTCTATTGGCAAAGCAATATGGATGTGAGCGTGTGTTAACTCTGGTGAATAACCATGCTTATTATCCCCTTGTCGGACCATTGGGCGTAGATGTGATGATTTCACCGCGCTCTACGCTGGTTTCGCATATCATGCAGCACGTCAGAAGAGGGCGTATCCGCGGTATCTATAACGTTCGCGATGGTTTTGCAGAAATAATTGAGGCAGAAGTCTCTGATGCGTCTTTTGTGGTCAATAAAAGCATCGCAGATCTTGAACTACCAAGAGAAGTCACATTCGCAGCAATTATTCGAGGTGATGAAATCATCATGCCCGAGCCTAAAACCGAACTGCGCAAAGGTGATATTGCCGTGGTTTGGGCACAAAGTGAGAAAGCCCATATTGTTGAAAAATTATTCTCGGTCAGTGTTAATATGCTCTAGTTTTAAGGAGCGCTGAACATCATGAAAATCGGCATATTTGATTCCGGATTAGGCGGCTTGATTATTGCAAAGGCAATCAGGCAACATACGACACAGCCGGATATGATCTATTTTGGTGATACACTACATATACCATATGGCAATAGATCTGCCGAAGCCATCTATGCCTATAGCTGCCGCGCTATGGATTATTTCTTTAAGGTTCACGATTGCGCCTTGGTCGTCGTGGCCTGTAACACGGTAAGTGCCTGTGCCCTTAGACGCCTGCAGCAGGAATATTTGGTTGAAAATTTCCCAGAGCGCCGGATTTTAGGTGTGATCGTACCGACTTTGGAATGTGCCATTGAGCATGGTTATAAAAATATTGGCTTGATTGGTACAAATCGCACCATTTTATCCAATATTTTTGAGGAAGAGATTCAAAAGATTAATCCCGATATCACAATGCAACAAATCAATACGCCGCTCCTTGTGCCCTTAATTGAAAATGAAGGCATGCCGTGGATAGATGATGTTCTGGAACATTATTTAGCGCCACTGCTTGAAAAGGATATAGAATGCCTTATCTTGGGATGCACGCATTATGCGTTTTTAAAAGAGCGCATTGCAAAAATACTGGATAAAAAGATAGTGATTTTGTCGCAAGATGAGATCATTCCGGGCAAGTTGGAGGATTATCTATCACGTCACTCTGAGATAGCCGACAAGGTATCAATGAATGGTACAATCAATTTCTACGTCAGTGACATTACCCCCGGCTATATCAGCGCCTCGGAAAAAATTTATGGCGATAAAATCAATATTCAAAAATCCGTACTGTGTGCCAAGGAAAATAAATATCTATAAGGAGACGTAAACATGCCCAATAGACAAGAGCTTACAAAACCCAAAGCCATTTTCTTTGACTGGGATGGTACGCTGGTCGATAGTTACTCTTTCCTGAATGAAGCCCATAACCATACCATGAAGGAGTTAGGCTTCGAACCTATGAAGGAGGGGGAGTATAAAAAATACTTTGGTAAGCCCAGAGAGACTTTGTACCCGATCCTCTATGGCGATAAAAGCGAAGATGCCAAAATCGTCTTCGGTGAGTTTGTACTTAATAATTCTCATAAAATTAAGGCACTTGAGGGCGCTGAAGAGCTTATTACAGAAATCGCCAAGCGTAAAATCCCGATGGGCGTGGTCAGTAATAAAAAATCAGAATTTCTAAAAAAAGAAGCCGAGCATTTGGGCTGGCTGGAGTATTTCGAAATCTTTATCGGGGCAGGCGATGCACATGAGGATAAACCCTCTGATGCACCGCTCAAGTTGGCTATAGAGGAATCCGGTATTAAGGCCGAAAAGCAGGATATCTGGTTCATTGGCGACACTGAAAATGACATGTTGTGTGCTAAGACTTTCGGGTGTCATTCTGTGCTTGTAATCGAGGGCGCAGAGCAGCATCACTTGGCAAAAGCGCTTAATCCAACCATAGCCGTCGAAAATTGTGGTACTTTGCAAAAAATTTTGTTTCAAATTTTCTCATAATTCTTTAAAACCATTAATAAACTAGTCAGATAAAAATAATAAAAGGATTATATAATGGCTGATAAAATACAAAACGTGCAGGACGTTTTTCTAAACAAAGTTCGTAAAGAAAAAGCTTCTGTAACTGTTTTCCTCGTGAACGGTGTTAAATTGCAGGGCATTATCACATGGTTTGATAATTTCTCTGTACTCTTACGCAGAGATGCCCATGTGCAGCTTATCTATAAGCATGCAATTTCGACCATCATGCCAAGCGGACCACTCAGCTTGATTGATGAGGAGAAAAAAGAAGAGGGAGATGAAGACTAAATAATACGGTCTTCACGAAACTAATAATCGATCATGCTTGAGAATACGGGTAAGGATAAAGAAACTGCTTTTATCATCCAACCTGTAAAGAAGAACGAAAAAACCAAGCATTCGATAGACGATATCACCGCCGAAGCTGAGGGCTTGGCGCATGCCATATATCTGGATGTGCTGGAGCTACATGTTGCGCCATACGAGCGCATTCAATCCAATGCCTTTTTTGGAAAAGGTAAGCTGGAAGAAATGGCAGAGCGTATAGAGAAGCTCTCACCATCTATTGTGATCGTCAATGCGTCCCTGTCCCCCGTACAGCAGAGAAATCTGGAAACCAAATGGAAATGCAAGGTTATAGACCGGACAGGCCTGATCCTTGAAATCTTTGGTGAGCGTGCCCAGACCAAAGAAGGACAGCTCCAAGTCGATCTAGCGGCACTGGAATACCAGAAATCACGCCTTGTCAGGTCATGGACACACCTTGAGCGGCAGCGCGGTGGCGCAGGCTTTATGGGCGGCCCCGGTGAACGGCAGATCGAACTTGACCGCAGGATCATCGGACAGAAAATCACCAGTATCAAAAAAGAACTGGAAGACGTACGGAGAACACGTGAGCTTGGGCGCAAGAATCGATCCCGTGTGCCATTTCCAGTATGCTCCTTTGTTGGCTATACTAATGCTGGAAAATCTACATTATTCAATCGCTTAACCGGAGCAGGGGTGTTTGCCGAAGATTTACCTTTCGCAACGCTGGACCCAACTTTGCGCAAAATCACCTTACCGAATAAGCATGATGTCATTCTGGCTGATACTGTGGGTTTTATCTCCGATCTGCCAACACATCTGGTGGAGGCTTTCCGCGCCACGCTAGAGCAAATCATCTATAGTGATGTGATCTTGCATATAGCCGATGTCTCCAGTGGCAACTATGAAGCGCAAGTGGAGGATGTTATTTCTGTCCTCAAAAGTCTGGGTGTTGAATATGAAAACGATCCACGCATCATCGAGGTCTATAATAAAATCGACGCCGTAAAAAATGACGGTGACAGGGAAGAGTTTAAGCGCCTGCAAAATCGCAAAAATTCCAATGTGGTTTGTATCTCGGCACTGACAGGTGAGGGCATAGATGATCTTTTACAGAAAATCGTTGACATCATGACCGCGCAATATGTAGAGGAGACCATCACACTCCCTCAAAGTAACGGTAAAGCCCAATCATGGATTTATGATCATATGGAGGTTTTGAAACGCGAAGATAAAGGCGAGACAGTCTCTTTCCGCGTACGCACTGACAAAGCCTCTAAAGATAAATTTTCCAAGCTATTCAAGAAGAAGGCTTAGTAAGAATGTTTGCAAGTCTTTTTTATACCAAAGAAACCAGAAATCTGATTGCAGAATTACGTAAGAAAAATCGGCTTAATGAAATAGCATTAAGAAATCTCAACGAGCATATTTTTTTTAAAATTATTGGACATTTATTACTTAGTGCCTTCTTTATTCTTTTTTTCTGTATTGCTTTTTATCGAAATGAAGCACATGACTTTTTTGTATTCTGTGTGATGGTTTTTCTTTTCTTGTTATTTCTAAGTTTTGCACTATTTGATTTAATTATTAAGTTACCAAGAAATATAAAGCTCTATAATAAAGGGATATATATAAGCGGCATATGTGAAAATTTTAGTTATGAAGGAAGATATGGAATTCTCTGTCGTATAAAATATAGATATTCGGTTAATAATCAAAAATTCTACAAGAATTCCGGTAGATTACCATTAGGCAAATTTAAGATTAAATATTCAAAAGGTGATGAAGTGGATATTTTTTATGACCCAAAAAATCCAAAAAATAGTGTTCCTTTTTTAATATCACTATTTCCAATTTATTATCTATCAAAAGAACCTAGGCCTGAAATAGGGCAGCTTACTACACCAATAATTCGCAAAGATGAACTTTTTTCACAAAAAAACCTCAGTAAATTACATGATTTATGGCAAAAAACATTGCTTTTTATAAAAGGTCTATAGTAATGAACTCTTTGTAAGGTATAGTACACAAGGGTTACGGCAATGTTTAAAGATTTATTTGATTTCGGCAAAAAGCGCACATTAAAAGAATCAATCGGGTTTTTCCTCTTTCATTCTTTTATTCTGGTTGGGGTTTTGTTTCTTCTCGATTACGCGGCTTAATCCCCGCACTGAGTAAACACAAAACAAAAAGACCAAAACACAGCATGATATTATAATTCGCCATGGATAGGCCCAAAATCGGGTCTTGCCATGGAATCTCATCACAACGGCCCATTGGCGCACTCATGATATTTTCTAGCCAGTTTTGCTCTTCATCTAAGGGGAGGTTAAACGTGCAAGCCTCGGTGCTGTCCCACCATTTTTGCTCTACCCCTGTGTGATAGGTTGCTATGCCGCTATTGGCCAGCATCACCAGAGCGCAGAAAACCAGCCCTATACGCATTGATTTATCCGATTTGCGAAAAGCCACAAGAAATATAAGCGAAAGCAGCATGACAATCGCAAAGGGATAGCGCTGATAGATGCATAATATACAAGGCTCTAGCCCTAAAAAGATTTCCGAAGCAAATGCCGCCGCCAGCGCCAGCGCAGAAATCAGGCCCGCAAAGGCCAGAATAAATTTATGACAGGATAAAATCCGTAAAATACTAGTCATTTATATAAAGCTCTTAATTGTTTCCTTTACAAACTCAAAGCTTTCCATACCCAAAAACGCAAAGGCAATGCACAACATGCTAACCCATGCCATACCAATCACTGCGCCCAGAATTACAGCAAAGCCATCCCTTGAAATCACGCCAATCGACATCAGTGCAATCCCAAGGCTCGGTACTGTATTCGTAAGCGGAAGCGGAATGCATACAGCCAAAGCCATAATTAATCCTAAAATTCCAATTAAGTATGAAAAAATCCCCGATGTTATAAACTGTAACCTAGGCTTTACAATGGTTTCCAGCCGATCAAACCACGGGATCAGGCTGTTGATCATTTTACTCATTTTCTCGCGGGAGATATCTTTCTTGCGCATCCAAGCCGGCAACCAAATCGTATGCCGCCCCATCGCTTGCTGCGCCGTCAGCAGGATCAAGGGGCTAGCCAGCATCACATTAATCACAGGCGGCACAGGGATAGGCAAAGCCATCGGCGCGGCAAAGAGCAAAAGCAAAAACCCGAACCCCCGCTCATGCAATGCCAAAAGCAAGTGATCAACGCTTACACGCTCACCAGTCAAAGTCTCATCAAGGTTTTTGAAAATATCCGATATCGAATTCATATTTATGACGTAGCAGAAATGTAGCAGGGTGGCGAGTGTGAAAACTATTTAATTTGCAACAGTATATAATCAGTAGCTCTGCGCAACATAGTTGGTGTGATGTATTTGCGGTGCGTGTAATCTATTGCAGACATATAAACACGCCCGAAAAGGTTCCTGCAATGAACACGTGTGCCTAAAGTGATTTTTGCATGAGTTTCACTAACCAATTCAACACCAACACAAGATCTGAATTGTAAATGTTTGTCATTCGCTCCCAAAATCACTTGTGCCATTGATCCGTTTTTTTCTATTTTTTTATCCAGAACAGGATATTTTTGAGCAAATAAATTGCTCATATCTTCTGACAGTAAGGATGAAACTGGACAGCCCAGAGGTGACGTTCTCAATCCTAGAGGCTTCACAAGTACATTACGGAGCAACATTAGTCTTGAGACACCACAAGGAGCATTCATTAAAAAACCCTCAAGCAATAACTCCAGAATATTTTCCGCCTTAAGCGTTTTAAAATCAATCCCTTTCAAAGAGAGCATAAAAGTATCTTCATGGTGTAACCGAACACCCTTCAGGTGCTCTCTTAACAATGACTGCACCGGTGTTTTATCCATCTCGATTACGGTTTTTGTCAAATCAGTTTGAGTAATATACCCGCCCGAACCATACCAGTTACCCCAAGCGCCTCTTAAGATACCCATTTTTCCTCTGAATGAGTCACAGACTTTGCGTTGAACTGTTCCAGCTGCCGCATCCAGAGACAGTGTTGTCGTTGGAATAATCTCTTCCTTGAAATTCTTTGAATGAATAAGCTTCGAAACCTCATCAGGTAATAATTCAGTCAATGAAGGGATATCAGCTTTGTTTGCCTTTATTTTCTCCTTTAACTCTTCAGGTAAATTGCCGCCTAGCTCATCGGTATGACAGGATAAAGCAAAGAAAACTGGATGAAGTGAGTTTTTAGATAAAGGCCAGAATTGATGCCATGTTTCTCCTCCAAAACGCACAGTGAAAAGACAATCTGGCGGTATATTGATAAAGTGAAGGTGGTCGATGAATTTATGAGGGTTTTCTTTTATTTCAGCCTCAGTAGCAGTAGAAAATCTCAACTGCGCACCACCACTACAGGAAACCGCAGTAAATATTCGATGACCGGCATGTCTATGAAATGGATGACCTTTTGGTCCCACGATAAAGGAATAAAGAGACGTTGTATCATCTAGATCAAAATGAGTGCCACCGAGTTTTGCCGATGGTTCATCAAGTTCGTCAATAAATTCTGCATGTCCTGTTTGCCGCGCAGCAACATGAGAAAAAAGATGATTGCCAGCACCATGTCCCAGCTGTGCAATAAGCGAGACTTCTACAGGCAAGCCGCCATTATCATTAGGAATCTTAACCGAAGGAAACGTATCAACAATATTAGTCAGGTGTATCATTATTTGCCTCTGACTATATCAAGTGGTGCCCCCAGCGAGATTGAAACCAATAAATCGTAGGGATATTTAATAAATAAAAACAATGACTTAATTAATATATAAAATATCTAATATTAAATTTGTGTACTAATTTGTGTCCTGTTTTGTGTCCTGTTTTGTGTCCTGTTTTGTGTACTAGATTTTTCTATCGTTTTTAAATATTTTTGTCCACTGCTATTTCGTCTATTCTTCTCAATGTCGCCATCTTTTGCTTTTGTTTTAAATATTCCTTTTCAATTCTTTCGAATATAGGGAGGTACTTCTCCCCATAAATAGAAACTACTTGAGCTGCTTGCAGATAGGCTCTTTTGATGTCATTAGATGAAATATTTAGATTTTTGTTATTTTTCATGGCAAACCTTATCGACCTCATAAAAGGCTTAACGTTTTACCCATGTTCTGAAATATGTAGCGGCGCTCTCAAAATAAACTACTACATGATATATCGTATAAGAAAGGTTTTAATAATTTGTTAACTTTTATCGCTATTGTTCTACCTACAACTATGTGGTAGCTATTTTTCGTTTGTACTTAAACGGAAAATATCGATGAACTTTAAGAGCTTATTTGAAAAAGATTATAACGTATTTGCATTATTCAGCTTAGTCCTGATTCTTCCTTATATCGCATTTGGTCCATTTTCCTATAACCCGTTATGGGATAGTGCAGACAGTTTTTTCAGTAGATATGTCACTATGGCAAATCAGTTCTGGGAATATGGAGTAATGTATTGGTTTCCGTACTCCAGTTCCGGTGTTGACCTAAGCGCTAATGTCGTTCGCTATTTTGATATTCATTTTGTTCTTATGCTAATACTGCCCGATTGGCTGGTTCTTCCTTTACAGCGGTTTATAGGGCAGTTTATAGCAGGTTTTTTTACTTACAAGCTATGTCGTGATTACTTGAAGTTGGATCACACGCCTTCTTTACTCGCAGGTTTATTGTTTCTGAGCAATCAGACATTAGCGTATTACCATAGCTTTAGTTACGGCTTTATACCTCTAGTGATTTGGCTAGTAGAACGGGCATTGTCAGAAGAAAGGTACATTAAAGGATTTTTATATGTACTTGCCATAGGGCTGTTTTACGCACTATGTGGTTCATTTATTCTTGATTTGGCCTATTGTTTACCTGCAATTTTTGCATGGTTTGTTTTTGCACGAGGAAATTTATCTTTTAGGTTCTTCAGTTATTTTATAGCTCTATGCTCTGTAATTTTAGCTATTCATATTCCTTCCATTTGGGGGACGTTTTCAAATGCCGGAGAATCTCACCGATATGGAGAGGCAGCCGTTCAAGGATATCCTACCTTATTAGAGTTACTAAAAAACTATAGAGTTTGGTTATTAATCTCATATCTTTGTATTGTGCCCTTTGCTTTGTCTGGGTGTAAAAAGCAAACGGGTTATTTTGATAAAAAGATAATCATATTGCTATGTGTGTGTGTAATCGTCGCGGAGCTAATGATCCTGTTTGAAGGTAACTTGCGCGATATATTCCCTTTTATTCCATCAATCATTGAGAGCATTTCTCTAGGCAAATTCGTAAGATCATTATTTTTTATACATGGCGTGTTACTAGGGATATTGTTGCATTACGCACTTCAAACTGATCATTTCTTAAAGTTCTGGAAAAAAGCATATTTGACAATTATTGCTATTGGTCTGATTTATGTTCCTCAACTCTATAAAACCTATGAAACATCGATTTATGGTTGGATAACACAAGGTAGTTATATTACGTTTTTCCAATCACCCAGATTAGAGACGTTAGCTCAAAAAATTCAGTTAGAGGATAGCGGGCCATATCGAGCTGTTATGGCATCTCGTGTTTTGGAGCCTGCTTTACTCAATACATATGGTATTGAGACTGCCAGTGGATATATGAATATATATCCGAAGGCTTATCTGAGTATCTGGAATGGTCTAGTTAATCCTTACCTAAAATCAAAGCAAGGCAATCTGAATTCTATAGAGCAACTTAACCGGAACGAGCACTATTTCTACTTTAACTCACTGGATGAAGACCCTGAGACAGGAGAGGTTAATATCGATAAGTATTACAGCTTACCGCACCTTTCTTTGTTGAACGTTAAATACATTGTTTCTGAGCTAAAACTAAATACGTCAAACTTTAAAGCGTGGCCAGAGACATTGCCTGAAAAAGCATGGGCCAGATTAAGCACAAAAGAAAAGCTCTTGAGCAATTTGAGAGATATTTATAAAGGCCGTGACTTCATAATATATGAAAATCCTTACGTTCTCCCTAGATGGTATGTTGTTTATGAGGCCATGCCATATGGTAACGAAGATGACTTAAACAACCAGATAGCAAATATAAATATTAATAAACTAAGGGAAACCGCATTCATACAAGAAGATGTTTATAGATCGAATGATTACTCACGTTTAAAAAAGGGTGAATATAATATTGACGTGAAAGAATATAAGCCTGATACGATAAAGCTATTTGTTGAGACAACCGAAAACGGAGTTTTGATTGTGTCAAATAGCTATAACAAAAATTGGAAAGCTTTTGTAAACGGCAAGCAACAGAATATCGTGCCTGCATATGGGGCATTATGGAGCATAGATATCCCTTCGGGTAAAAATGATGTTGAATTTATCTATGAACCGCCATACAAATGATCGAAACACAATTTAACCATAGAAAAAATAATGAAAACGGATTTTCAGAAACCTTATATATCCATTATTGTTCCTGCATATAATGAAGCAGATAACATAAAAGAACTTGTTGAGCGTATAGATGGCATTTTTCAAAAAGAAATTAATGAATCCTACGAGTTACTCATAATCGATGATGGATCAACAGATGGTACAGTAGAGAAACTGGAACACCTTTCCGAGCAATACCCATCACTTAAACCAACATATTTTGCCCGAAATTATGGCCAGTCTACGGCTATGCAGGCTGGTTTCGATCAGGCTCAAGGGGAAATAATAATAACAATGGATGGGGATTTGCAGAATGACCCATCAGATATTAAAAAAATGCTCGAAAAGCTGGAATCAGAAAATGTTGATATGGTTTCTGGTTGGCGTAAAAAAAGACACGATTATTTTTTAAGAGTATTTCTTTCCAAGATTGCCAATAAAATTATCTGCAAAATATCAGGCTTGGAGTTGCATGACTTTGGCTGCTCTTTGAAAGTTTACAGGGCATCTATTATCAAACGCATTCGTCTTTATGGAGAATTGCATCGCTTTATACCTGCGTTAGTCAAAGAAGTTGGCGGTAAAATAATAGAAGTTGAAGTAAATCATCATTCACGAAAAGCAGGTGTATCCAAATACGGATTAGATCGTACATTTCGCGTATTGCTTGATTTGTTGCTTGTCACATTCCTACATCGTTATTTACATCGACCTCTTCATTTCTTTGGTGGTATTGGACTTGTTATTGGCACGATTGGGTTTTTGATCTGCCTGTATCTTGTCGGCATAAAAATAATTCTTGGTGCATCAATTGGTGGAAGACCTTTGCTTTTATTAGGTGTGATGTTATGCGTTGTATCACTGATTTTGATTGTGCAAGGCTTAACAGCAGAAATACTAGTTCGCGTTTTGCATGAAAGTGGATCACGACCTCAATATAGAGAGCGTGGTAAAGCAGAAAGTTCAGGGAATGGAAGCGCAAGCGAAGAAGCAGCTATACAGCGAAGAGCGTAATTGGTTAAACAGAGGAAGAGTAACACTACTCGGCAATTTACTCGCAAGTGTGAAAGAAATCGATGGGCCAGTTTTAGATATTGGCGCAGGTAGTGGACATGCTATACCCACTTTAAAGCAATATGGCGAGGTAGATGCAATAGAATTGGCCCCAGAAGCCCAAGAATATCTCAAACAAAAGCCTGTTAGAACAATTTATACAGAAGGTTTACCTCAAATAAAGGTTGATCAATCCTACAAGACAATAGTTGGGTTGGAAGTGCTAGAACATATAGAGGATGAAAAAGGGGCTATCTCTTGGGTTGATAACCATCTTGACGATAACGGGTATCTTCTGTTGACGGTTCCTGCTTATCAATGGCTATTCGGGCCGCATGATGTGGCTAACCAGCATTTCAGGCGCTATACAAAAGGTCGATTGTTAAAAGCTTTGCCTGAATATTACACCTTAGTCAGATCAGGATACTTTATTACTGGTCTCTTTCCTCTTGCTGTAGCATCCAAGCTTGCTTTCCTCCTAAAAAACAAAATGAAGAAGAAAGATCAAACAATCAAAAAGCAATCTTCTAATCTTCCAAAATTCGCAGACAAAATATTTTTTACAATTTTAAAGCTTGAAGCAGAAATGGCAAAGTTAGGAATTTCAATGCCATTCGGGCTTACTGTTTACGTTTTGGCACAAAAGAAAAAAGGTTAAAAATGAGCGCAGAAACAATATGGATTATTGTAGGTTTTTTTGGACAAGGATTATTTTTTATGAGGTTTGTAGTCCAGTGGATTGCAACAGAAAAAGCTCAGAGAAGCGTTGTTCCAGTGGCTTTCTGGTTCTTTAGCATTGCAGGCGCACTCGTCCTTTTTGCCTATGCTTTGTATCGACAAGACCCTGTATTTTACATGGGGCAAGGTTTGGCGCTCATCATTTACTCCCGCAATCTCTATTTTATTTACGGCAAAAAAGAAGATCAAGAAAAACCAGTATAGGTTGATTGAGCGGCTACATGTTATTCAACAGTCATATCTTTATCTTTATATTTTTGCCGGTGTGTCTAATCGGTTTTATGTTATTGCGACGAAAAGAAAGCGATCTATGGGTCATTTGGATCAATCTATGCTCTATAGTATTTTACGGATACTGGAGTTTTGATCACCTCCTTTTATTTCTATTTAGTATTACGATCAATTATCTAATAAGTGCGCCCATAAAGGGTAAGAGTAAAGTAGCATTAGCCTTTGGTATAATATTTAATCTCACGCTTTTATCATTTTATAAATATACGAATTTTTTAATTGATAATATCAATACGATAACTTCCCATGATTACGAATGGATTAATATTGTTTTACCCATAGGAATATCATTCTTTACTTTTCAGCAAATAGCTTTTCTTGTCGACTTATATTACGGAAAAGCTAAGCTTGTTACATTCAACCGCTACTTTTTCTTCGTTAGCTTTTTTCCCCAGCTCATAGCTGGACCAATTGTGCATCACTCAGATATTTTTCCTCAATTCTCAAAAAAGATAAGGGTTCCCAAACATCTGGCAATTGGGTTTTCTGTTTTTTGTATTGGGTTATTTAAAAAAGTAATTATTGCAGATAGTTTAGCGATGACTGCTAATAATGTTTTTACCTTTGCTGAAAGCGGTGGCAACCCAACATTTATAGAAGCTTGGTTTGGCGCTTTAGCCTACACACTTCAGATATATTTTGATTTTTCCGCTTATTCTGATATGGCCATTGGTTTGGCTTATATGTTTGGCATCAGATTGCCTCATAACTTTTCTTCTCCATATAAAGCGATATCTATTATTGATTTTTGGCGAAAGTGGCATATCACATTGTCGCGTTTTCTAAAAGATTATCTTTATATTCCTCTTGGTGGTAACCGTCATGGAACGATAAAACGGTATTTGAATGTCATGATAACGATGCTTATCGGCGGCCTTTGGCACGGTGCAAGTTGGAATTTTGTATTGTGGGGCGGTCTTCATGGCCTGTTTTTAGTAATTAACCAAAGTTTTCAAAAAATTATTAAATTACAAATACCTTGGTTTATTAGCTGGTCTATGACTATGGTTTCTATAACTTTTGCATGGATATTATTTAGAGCGGCAGATATACCAAGTGTTATTAGCATGTGGAAAGGAATGCTATTTATAAATGGAATAAAAACTCCTCAAGGATTGAGTATTCCGGGAATAGAAAGTGGAGCTTTGATCAATGGCGTAAATATATATAGTGGATTAGAAATTATTATTTTTGCGCTAATTTGTTTTTTGTCACCAAATGTCTCGGAAATATTTAGTCGTTACAATGTCGCTCTAATAGAAGGTGGCTATTCACATACAAAAAGCAAAAACAAATACTTACTTTGGCGTCCGACATTTGTGTGGGCAATGCTTATTTTGATGTTATTTATCTGTTCGTTACTTAAGCTTGGTGATCCATCTGATTTTTTATATTTTCAGTTCTAAATAGGTATAAAATTTGTTCTTTAATAAATACTTGATCACATTATTTACAGTTTTCTTTGCAGTAGGGGGCTTATACTGTGCCGCTTACAATATTCTTGTCTGGCAAGGTTTGAATATTCAAACTATGCCTTTTGAAACACTTTATAATTATCAAATCAAAAAAGCCCAAAAATCAAGTGCTGTTACCGTATTTATCGGCGACAGCTCACTCGGTAATGCACTTAATGCAGGGCTTTTATCCGAATTATCTGGTGAAAACACTGAAAATTATGCATTGACAGGAACATTCGGCTATCGAGGTTCATTTGAGATGCTTAAAAATATATATCGATATAACAAGAAGATCAAACACGTTATTATTATGCATACAGTCGATATGATGACGCGGCCAATTGCAGAAAATTATAACCAACCTTTTATCATTCTTAAATCAGAAGGTTTTAATGGCATAAATTTAAGTGTTTTTAATCTCCATACTGTTAAGAAATTTTATAATTCATTAAAAAATAATAACTGGGGAGAACCAGAAGATAATATAACAATTGATAACGATTATATGCCACAAGGTTTGCCTTTGAGTTTTAAAGATGACACAGAAGGTTTTAAGGCAAACCAAATACGTCTTGAGAAAATAAAGTACTTAGGAGAAATATATCATTTTTGTAATAATAATAATTTAACATGCGCATATATTCACGGCCCTATAGAAGAAAACATTTGTAAAGACAGCAATAAATATCTTTCAAAGGTAAACTCACTAATCAACAAATCAGGAATAATCCTGCTTTCCGATATGCCAATATGTATTCCAAGAGAACATGTGGGTGATTCAATCGATCACATTCATCCAGACTATAAGGATCAATACACCAGAATGTATTTTTATAATCATTTTAAAAACTGGATATTTGGCGGCATAGAAGAATAAATACATAAAAGTTTGACTTGCTATTTTTAATTGTGCTACTGCATTTAATCGTGTTTTGAATGTGTGAGTAAAGATACCCGAAAGGGCAATTAAGTGGAGAGCGAATGGCTGCGTCATTGAGTAATAGCTTTTTTGGAAACATAGCGTTCTTAAAAAATAGTACAATTCTTGCAGTCCTTCTTGGCCTCTGTGCATTTTTATACATTCCTGCATTTGTCTATGGCTTTGCCTGCTTGTGGATGGTTTCATATCTTTTTATGTTTATGTATTTTGGGCGCGCGCTATGCCAGTCCTCTATAAGGCGCTATGAAACGAAACGCAACGACCCTAACAAAACCCCAAAGATCAAATTGATCGTGATTACACTATGCACCTATTTAAGTCTGCCGTTTTTATTGTATATTTTTATCATGGGAGATTTGAATGCCCTTGTTTCCAGTGGTTTAGATCGTACGGTAATTATGATATTGCCACTAGATGTTATGAAGCTTCCTATTGTTGGTGATCCTAGCGTATTTCAGATGTTGTTGTTACAACAATTATTTCTGTCCTTTTTTGGATTTGGTGGTGGGATGCTTTTTGCTCGAAAAGAGATTGGAATAATATCATTACCGAAGTTGCCTCAGAACATTCCTTGGAGGGATGATTTAACAAAAGAAGAAAAGAAAAAGTATAACAACTTATGGGGTTCATATTATTTTCTTGGGGGTGCGGTATTAATACCAGCAATATTCTCTTTAGTTTTTGCTACATCTTTTTTCAGCAGATTTTGGGCCGATAGTGATATCCACATATTGGAGTACATATTTGTGGTGCCATCTATTTATTTCATGCCCTATGTCTTGTTTTTGCATTTTTTTGCAGCGGCAGTTATCGAAATAACCACAATACGCAGCTAGAAATTTAGGTATTTAAGGAGAAAGAAGTGTCCGATCAGTCCAATCAGAAATTTGAGAATGTATTTTCTGTAGAAAGGTTATTGCTTGATATAGAGGAAGCAAAATTTCGATTAGGTAATTCGTCTATCGCTGACTCTCTTAAAAGATTTGGTTATGCTGCCGATTTTGGAAAAGTTAGCTACGATATCTATCAAGCGGATAGTTTAGACCAAAAATTGGAAGCTAGCGTAAATGGTAGTGTAGAGGTTTTGATTGGCATAGGTGTAACGAAAGCGATTCTATCTAACAATCCAACAGCGCGAGGTTATCAAGCATTAGCCGTAGTAGGTGGCGGTGTTGCAAGTTTCATATACGAAAAATCTGGTATTGATGTTTATGAGGGCATAACGACTACGCTGGATTTTTCAATTAATGGTTTGATAGATGGATACGATATAGTGACAGATCTTGTAGGGCAGTCTGTTTTGTATTCCTATGAAACAATCAATGAGTCATCACCGGAGATTGGTAAAGTTATTGCCGATTACGTAAAGGAAACTGGTAATGCTTATCGTGAGGTTTTTGATGTTTCTCAGAATCAAATGACGATTGTTATTGGCGGACAGGAAGTTGCTCGCTTCAAAATGGCGGATCAAGGATATGCTCTTGAAGAAGTTGAGGTTGTTGCAGGTGGCAATACCTTATATGTGAATACTCAAACTAATGTAATTACGATTGGTGATGGCGTTAATACCTATGATTTAGCTGATCCCAATCTTGATCCCCATGGGCAGCAATTATTGGATGGAATGCAGGATGCCTATAACGCCGATATGCTTGCGATTGATCCGAATTTTGGGGGTATAGAGAATGTCGTGCAAAACGTGGATAACTCTCAACTGGGGTTTTCCAAGGTTACAAGTAATGATCAGGTCAATTATGCGGCAGACGGGTTTAATTTCAGTAAGAAAAGCAATGGCCTTTTTTCGATTCAGTCAGAATACGTCAATGCATCATATACTGAAGATGGCGGGCAAATACTGACTTACATTGACCCAAGTAACGCACAAGTCTATAGCTTGGGTATAGCGCCGGATGGAACAAAATACTTTACTTATAGTGGCGCTGATGGGGATTTTGCACAATTTGATTTGCTGCATGAAATGGAGTCGCATTTCAGAGGGGCATTTCAAAGGTTTGAAGCTGGAATTGGCAATAGCCTGTCGGGTGTGATCTATGATATGTCGCAAAAATTTCCAGAATCTATTGATGGAAACGCTCCAGGGATATTGCAACAAATTACGGGAGATGCTTCGTTGCGTTTAGTGCCGCCTGTTCCGGGGCATAAACCTGAAATACCTGTTGATCAAACTGGCGAAACGAACGCTCAAACCAATGTTGCGATTGATGAAACTGAAATAGTTAGGGCGGATGGCCTAGACGGTACAATCGGTGGTGGGCCGCGTGTTTCTAAAATTGGAATTCCTGCTAGTGATTATAGTAATGGTGACCTTCTTGAACTTCTAAGGAATGCGCCTGATGATGTGCGCTCTAAAGCCTTCGGTGAACTTTATGATAGGGCATTGTTAGAAGATGATGTTGTTACGGCGGGCGGCGTTATCACGGCGGGAATAACAGGAGTTGGTTTTTTTCAGGTATCCACTGATCCTCAGGGTCGTCAAGTTGTTCAATTATTTGCAGATGGTTCTAATCCTTCAACAGATACTGCTCTGGCGGTATTGGTTGATGATGATTCAAATGGAAATCAGGTTCTCGCTATTACTAATGGGGATGGTACTGATGGATTAGTTGAGATACTAAAACTTGATGATGTACTTGGTAAACTTGCTATAACGCAGCTTAAAATCGCTGATCAGCATTTTGCATCTGTCCTTAGTGTGGCAGGTGATACTGTTGCTGGCTATGTTGCTGATAAATTGGCAGATGGTAATTTTATTGAAGGCATTTTATATAATGCTGCGCTTAAATCCGTTGCTCAAAACTTTTCTACTTTTTCTGCTATTTTGGCTGATGGATATACGGCAGAACAGGCAGTAGGCGCTTTTACTGGAGACAATCTTGTTGATCAAGATACGGGTTTGAAATATGTAAACCAAGATATTCTCACCGACACATTTGTAAAATTTGTTGGTGCGACCGAATTTGCTATTGCTAATTTCATTGTCGGTGAAGTTGCCGAGGCTATAGATATTGGTGGCATAGGCGGTGAAATTATAACAGCAGTTGGAAATGAAGTTACAGTTGAACTGGTTAGTGAAACCTTTGATTTTGTCTTTAAAGGGCTAGATGGAACGCTTTACAATACATTATTTGATGGGGATTTTGATTTAGATTTTGATATCAATCCTGCTTCGATAATTGCAAATATTGTAGCAAGGAAGTTGGCTGGGGACATTATCGAACCTGAAAGCGAAATGGCTGCCTTATTTGGCTCAGTTGGTTCCGCAGTTGGAGGTGCTGTTTTTGCTGGTTCTGGCAGTGTAATTGGTGAAACGCTTGCATCCAAATTAGTATCTACTGCGCTTTCAAAAATCTTTTCTGTTCCGGGAAGCGTTGTTCCTATTATCGGAACTGCAATAGGTTATTTTGTAGGGCAGGTTTTAGGAACAGCTCTTGGTAATCTATTCGGTGATGATGACAATCCATCATCTTGGGGATTTGTGAATTACAACGAAAACACCAATGAGTATTACTTTAACGGGGCGACTGAAAATGATGGTGGTGGTTTAGGAACAGGAACTGATCTTGCTACGGCTCTGGCTAATGGTGTAAATCAGGTTATTGCTGCGACGGGTGGACAACTACGATCAACTGCTACGGCTCAAGGATTAACTATAGGCTGGAAAGAAGGAGAGTTTTTAGTTGTCGATGATATTACTGGATCAACTTCTACATTCGATAATGCTGGTGAAGCAATTTCTTTTGCTGCTTTCAAATTGCTTAAGAGTTTTGATCTTGTTGGTGGCCCGAATGTTGTTATGCGCGCTTGGCATAATTCCGATGCAACGAATTTGCAGGAGTTTAGAGAAGATATTCAGGTCGCTGAAGCTTTCCTTGAATATTTGCAAAACCCGACTGGTATTCTGGCGCTTATGATGGATCAGCCGGATAGTGATCTGGCTCAGGCTTGGGCGGCAATCTTGCAACGTGCGGCGGAGTTGGAGCTGCACTTACCGCATGAGAAAGACTTTGATGGTGGATGGAATGAAATCATTGCCGAGGTTTATGATCTTGATGTGGAAAGCCTTGCCAGTCTTGATGAAACAACACTAACAGTGACCGATCCGGTAACGGGTGAAGAAACGGTCTTCCATCACTTTATCGGCCCTGGATATGAGATTGTGCGTATTGAAGGCACAGACGGTGATGACATTATCAATGTTGTAGTTGATGGTCCGTCTATCACTTATGTGGATGCCGGATCAGGCGACGATATCATCGAGGGCAGTGATGAGCGCGATATTATCTTCGGCGGTGAAGGTGATGACACTGTTAATGGCAATGGCGGTGACGACTGGATCAATGGCGGCGCAGGAAACGATACGCTGAACGGAAATAATGGTCTCGACTTTATTATAGGTGGCTCGGATGATGATGTCCTAACTGGTGGTGACCATGATGATCATATATACGGTGGTTTTGGAAATGATATCCTGACAGGCGGCGCTGGTCAGGATGACCTTTATGGCGGCGATGGTGATGATGTTCTGCATGGTGATACTGCAACCACAGTTGATTACTTATATGGTGATGCCGGTAACGACACGATTTATGGATATACCGGAGATTTTCTTATAGGAGGCAAAGGTGATGACCTTTTGATTATGGGCTCAGCGCAAGGAAATAAGGGAATAAGGATAGCCCGCGGTGATGGTCACGATACTCTTCAAATGACTTCAATTGTTGATCAATATATTGCATTTGATTCGTCAATTGGGCCAAATGATCTTTGGTTTCACTACGATCCAGCAGATACGAATAATTTAATTATCTCTGTTCTTGGAGAAGATCAAAGTATAAAAGTTCTGGATTTCAGAAATTACGATGTCCGAGTAGACGTGCTGGACGATTATTATATTAATATAAAGGCTCTCGAAAATAGTTGGTATGCGCCACTTCTGAGCGTTCAGCCTACTGGGCAATACAATGTTATTCCCGAATCTGACTATGCATCCATGTCAAATGCCCTAATGAGTGTTTGGTATAATCATCGTAATAACCACAGGTTTTTTTACGATCAGGATACAGACCTTGTATATTTAAATGATGGAGATGGTCCCCAAACATCAATTGCTTTTACTGATATTCCTGATCTTTTATATAATTCCAATTCTTCTCTCAGAAGTAATGCGGAATATATGCGGTATTTCGACAGAATTCAGTATGGTTATGAAAATGATGAGTTTTTATATAGGGCTGGAGATGGAAACGATTATATTACAACCGCTCAAAGCATTACGGGAGGTGTTGGCGATGATGAGCTAGTGGCTCCTGATAACCTTACTGGCTTTGAAAATGTATTTTTCTATGGTGGTGCTGGTAACGACATATTAATCGGCGGCAAGGGTTCTGTCGACGGGAATTATATTGACACATTGGTAGGTGGTGCTGGTGAAGATTATATTTTTGGCAGTGACGGCAATGATCGTATCTGGGGTGGAGAAGGTGATGATATTATTCTCGGTGCAGAGCATGATGATTTAATTTTTGGTAATTCAGGGAATGATATTATAGATGGAAATAATCATGACGATATAATTCATGGTGGGGATGGTGATGATTTACTTTACGGAGACGACACACCAGATCGAACGGATATTATAGGAGATGATGTTGTCAGCGGCGATGACGGAAATGACACAATCTATGGAGGTCAGGGCGAAGACACGCTGGATGGTGGAGCCGATGACGACATCATTTATGGTGGTGGCGATAATGATGTGATCATTGGCGGCACAGGCAATGATGAACTTCATGGTGAAGATGGAGATGATACGGTTACCGATGATGACGGTGATGATGAATTATTCGGTGGAGATGGTAA
>DCKO01000087.1 GCA_002320665.1 Micavibrio sp. UBA1672 | reverse complement strand
TTCAGCTTGCGCAACGCATCCTGCTACGGCCATCAGCATTTTCTTGCCTTGTTCTTCTTTGGCGTCTTTATGTTTGCGCAGGCGCCCAAGCTCGGAAAAGACTTTATCTGTGGCTTTTTCACGGATGTGGCATGTGTTCAGGATAATCATATCCGCATCATCCGGCGTTTCCACAGGCTTGTATCCTAAACCAGCCAGAATATCAGCCATGCGATTGCTGTCGTAAACATTCATTTGACAGCCCCATGTCTTTATATAAAGTTTCTTGTGGTTTTCTGTGTTTTCTTGCGCCATTATTCAAATATCCTTTCGCGCTATAAATCATAGAATTACAGGTAAAATCAAGGATTTTTAAAGTCATGAAAAAAACAATTCTGGCCCTAAGGCCCGTACTTCCCGATGAAATGGCAGAGCTAGACTCGCATTTTAATGTTTTAAAGCTCTGGGAAGAAAAAGAACCCGAAGAATTTATAAAGGCGCATAAGAATGAGATTCAGGGGGTGCTTTCGACATATAATTCAGCAGGTGTGCGCGCTGCTATGATGGATGCTTTGCCTAATCTGGAGATTATTTCTCAATTCGGTGTGGGGTATGACAATATTGATATTGAGGCAGCAGAAAGTCGTAAGATTGCTGTGACAAATACACCTGATATTTTGACGAATGATACAGCCGATGTGGCTTTGATGTTATTGCTTAATATTGCGCGGCGTGGTGTGGAAGGCGATGTGTTTGTGCGTGTCGGGCGCTGGCAGAAAGGGCCTTTACCTTTGGGGGTGTGTTTGGCAGATAAAACTGTCGGGATTGTGGGCTTGGGCAAGATTGGCTCTGCGATTGCCAAGAGGTGCTGCGCTTTTGATATGAATGTTGTTTATTATGGGCGCTCGGAAAAGAATGTATCTTTTACTTATTATAATGATTTGAAATCTATGGCGCATGATAGTGATTTTCTGGTACTGGCTTGTGCAGGCGGGCCAGAGACTGAAAATATTATCAATCTTGATATATTGGAGGCTTTGGGGCCAAAGGGATTCCTTATTAATATCGCCAGAGGGTCTGTTGTGCATGAGGAAGATTTACTCATAGCCCTTCAAAATCGAGCCATTGCAGGTGCTGGTCTTGATGTTTTTGCCAATGAACCGAATGTGCCCGAAGAGATGCTAAAAATGGATCAGGTGGTTTTACTCCCACATATTGGATCGGCCACAGCAGAAACTCGTTCAAAAATGGGCAAACTTGTGATAGATAATTTTTTAGCCCATTTCGAAGGAAAACCTTTACTTACACCCGTGTATTTGTCATAAAAGCGCCAAAAGAATATTAGTGGAGTTGATTGAACTATGAAATCTATTTTGAGTTTACTTGTTTTTCTGTGTGTTGGCTTTGGCGGTTATGCCGAGGCTGCCGGATGTTATTCTGCTGTCGAGTCTGAGGCCGAGCAGGGTATTCGTATCCATAGTGAATTGATGGTGATTGGCCTTAATTGTGCGCATATGGCAGATGCTGATGGCAATAACCTTTATGTACAGCATAGCAAATTTACCAAAAAGCATGAAAATCTCTTTGCGCGTTATGAAGATATAATGATGGATTTTATGCGTAAAAATGGTAGCAACAATCCTGAAGCTGATCTGAATACGCTTAGAACACAATTTGCGAATAAAATTTCTACGGATGCGGCGAATATGCGTCCTGATATTTTTTGTAAAACCTATGCACAGCGGATCAAGCAAGTTGCATCCATGGATGAAGAGACTATTAGAAAATGGGCGGCTACGCCATTCAAGGGGCATCCGGTAAGCCATCCAATCTGTGAACACTAATTTTTTATTCAAGGGGGAAGTGAATAATGGCATCGGAGGAAGCACTTACAATAGACCAGCAGATTGATCTGTGGTTTCAGCCTATTCAGGAAGTGACTTCGAATGTTATATTTTATTCATTCCCCTTAAGTGAGACACAAAATGTGCCCTATATACTCCTATGGCTGATGGGGGCGGCTATCTTTTTTACAATTTATCTCGGCTTTGCAAATATCAGATATTTTAAGCATGCTATTGATCTGGTGCGCGGTAAGGAAGATAAGATCAATGATGATGGTCAGATCAGTCGTTTTCAGGCTTTAATGACCTCCTTGTCAGGAACAGTAGGGCTTGGGAATATTAGCGGTGTTGCTATTGCGATTTCCACTGGGGGGCCGGGGGCAATGCTTTGGATGATTGTTCTAGGTTTCTTTGGTATGTCCTCAAAGTTTGCTGAGGTTATGCTAGCTGTAAAATACAGGCATCATCCTGATCCTGATAGGCCGGATCGTATTTCAGGCGGGCCGATGTATTACTTAAAGGCTGCTTTTGAAAACAGAAATATTCCATATTTGGGTTCGATTATGGGTATATTCTTTGCTTTATGTGTCATGTTGGGCGCTATTGGTGGGGGCAATATGTTTCAGGCCAATCAGGCCTATCAGCAGGTTAAAATAGCAACGGGCGGAGCCGATAGTATTATTGCCGAGGCTGGCTGGGTGTTTGGTTTGGGTTTGGCCACTTTGGTTGGTTTGGTCATTGTTGGAGGGATTAAATCTATTGCAAATGTAGCTTCGAAGCTCGTTCCGACCATGGGAATTATATACTTGATTGCCGGCCTTATCGTTATTGGCCTTCATTTTCAACAAATACCTTCGGCTATAATGCTTGTTTTTGCTGAGGCTTTTTCTCCCTCAGCAGCATATGGTGGTATTTTGGGTGTGCTCTTAGTCGGTGCGCAGCGTGCGTTTTTCTCTAATGAATCCGGTTTGGGATCTGCTGCTATTGTTCATGCAACGGCAAAAACCAATAATCCCGTATCTCAGGGCTTTGTTGGTATGCTTGGACCGTTTATAGATACAGTTGTTATATGCAGTATTACAGCTATGGTTATTGTAATAACGGATTCCTATAAGGTTACAGGTGATGTTGAGGGGATAGCCCTAACGTCCAGAGCCTTTGAGAGTACTTTACCAGGATTTCAGTATATCTTGACCCTGACGGTATTTCTTTTTGCCTTCTCCACGATGATCACATGGGCTTATTACGGAACGAAAGGTGTAACTTATATCTTCGGTGAAAAGAAGCTTCCTGATATGGTTTTCAAGTTGTTTTTCTGCCTTTGTATTATTATCGGGGCTTCTGCCGAAATGAAACAAATGGTTGATTTCACAACGGCTGCAATATTCTCTTTAGCGATACCCAATATCATTGGTCTTTATATGCTGGCGCCTGAAATCCGAAAAGATTTAAAAGAATACGCTAAAAACCTGAAAAAAGATAAATAATTTACTTTTTGTAAAACCTTATTGATTATGCTTTGGCATAGGATCATAATGTCGTGGTCTTTATTCTATTGGATATAACGAATAAGTGATAATAAGGGTTTAGAAAAGTGCAGGGTCCAAGCGCAATAATTAACACCAAGTTTTGTGATGGTATTTCTGATATTTCAGATAGTTATGCCGGTTTTATCATAGATCAATATGGCGTACTTCATGATAGTGAGACAGTATATGACGGTGTCGTTGAATGCCTAAAAGAGCTTCAGCGTCGTAAAAAATTCGTCATTATCATGTCAAATTCCGGAAAAAGAGCGGAGCAGAATAGTGCCCGCTTAGAGAAAATGGGCATAAGCCGAGATCTGTATAATGAAATCATTACCTCTGGTGAGGTTACTTGGCAGGGCTTAAATGCTCAGAGTAGCGGATATTTTGAAAATATTGGTAAAAAGTGCATTGTTATTAGTCGCGGACAGGATCGCTCTATTGTTGAGGGCCTTGGTGTCGAGGTCGTTGATCAGCCGAGAGATGCAGACTTTCTGATTATTGCTGGTGCAGATTCGCCGGAAAAGACTTTAAGTGATTATGAGCCAATTTTGCGTGATTGTGCGCGGTATAAGCTCAAGGCTATTTGCGCAAACCCTGACAGCCTAGGTGTTATGGGGGGGCGCAATATTATGGGGCCGGGCACTTTAGCGGCTCGCTATAAAGATTTCGGCGGTGTTGTCGAGTACATTGGCAAACCTCATCAGCCTATCTTCCAATACTGTATCCGTATTATGCAGGAACATGATATTTATCCCGGTCAGACAGTTATGATTGGCGATACTATGGCGCATGATATTCTAGGTGGTTTTATGGTGAATATTGATACATGTCTTGTGAAGACTGGTATACATCATAAAACATTTATGAATAAGGAAAATCCTGCAGATATTGACCATGCCTTGGATTTATTGGTTCGCCAGTATAATAACGTGCGGCCTAAATACCTTGTTGATCGTTTGATTTGGGGTAAGGCTTTGCCGGATCGTAAGCATAAGAAACGTATTGCTTAAAAATCTTCAACATCATCAGTATCCAGTTCTTCTTCGATATCATCATCGTTGAACATAGATTGTGAAACGCCGGTATGAAGTAATACTTGGGCTGCGGCCTGTATCTCCGGAATCATTCTTTCCGCGGCTTCTTCACCATATTTGATTAATTCCTCTGCCTTTTCGAACTCTAGCAAACCAATATGACCGATATGTGGCTTGATATGCACATCGGGGGGTTCTCCTGCCAAGCGTGAGCGTGTCAGGCGATCTTGCAGGATGCCTAGGGCTGAAACCATCACACCAAACAGGCTTGGATTGTGATCTTCTCTGCGGAACAATCTTCTTGTTATTGTTGACGCTAGAAATGGTTTTTGCGCTTCTTCGGGCACATCTTCTTTATTGAACATATCAAAGCCCGTGATTGTTTGATAAGAATTGCCGGGCTTAACAGCTTGTCCGATCAGGTCAGCATTCAAGTCAACTGCTATAGTCATGCGTGCACCCATGGCTTGACATGGCGAAACAGGGCAGGGGTTTACCAGCGCTCCATCAACTAATAACCGCTCATCCATTTCTACGGGCGGAAAAACACCGGGTAATGAAAACGAGGCAATCATTGCAGGTAATAAATCACCGCGGCGCAGCCAGATTTCATGACCTGTCCCCAGATCAGTCGCAACACAAAGAAATGGGTGCGGGAGATCAGAAAACTTCATCTCATCAAAATGTTCACCCAATAATGTTTTGAGGCGTGCACCACCGATAAGCCCAGCGCTGCGGACGCGTATATCCAGATATGACAGGATTTTAAAACGATTTAAAGACAGTGCCCATTCTTCTAATTCATCCAGCTTTCCAGCGAGGTAACATGCACCAACAACTGCTCCAATGGATGTTCCGACAATCAAACTTGGGTAGATGCCGTGTTTGTTGAGTGTTCTTAATACGCCAATATGGGCAAAGCCTCGTGCCATGCCGCCGCCTAATGCTATACCAATTCCGGGTTGTCCATTTTGTGGTGTGTATTCCGAAGCCATATCGTCCTTTTAAATTATACGTTTACGTTTCATTCTTCTTATATTATACCATAGAAATAACGTTTCGAGGTAGAACGATGCCTGCTGCAAAGCAACAAAAAAATCCCCCTGAAACTGGTAATGCTTTTTCACTTCTCAAGCGGGTTTTAAGCACGTATTTGCTTCCCTATGGCAAAGTTGTAGGGCTGGCTATTATATTTATGGCCTTGGCGGCTTCCATGACGGCGCTTATTGCGCTTTTGATGGAGCCAATATTAGATGATGTACTTGGCGGTAAAAAAGAAGAATACATTTTGCCTGTTTGTTTGGCTGTGGCTGCGACCTTTATTTGCCGTGGTGGATCTACATATATCCATACCGTACTTATGAACCGGATTGGTCAGTCTATTGTGGCTGATATTCAGAGGGATTTATTTAGTCATTTCAGCAAAATGGATATGGCGTTTTTCCATGAGCATACAAGCGGTAGCTTATTATCCCGTGTGACGCATGATGTAAATGTTATGCGTATTGCGGTGAGCGATACGCTTACAGGTTTTGGGAAAAGTTTTTTTACGCTGATTTTTTTGGTTGGTGTTATGTTTGTGCAGGACTGGCAATTAACTCTGGCGGCTTTTGTTATTTTGCCGATTGTTTCAGGCTTTGTGATTTATATTGGCAAGCGCCTTCGTAAAATTTCCAAAGCCACACAAACGAGGGTTGGAGATTTATCTGCGCTGCTATCACAGAGCTTTCAAGGTATTCGGCTTATAAAATCCTATAATATGGAAGAGAAAGAAAATACACGTATATCCGAGGCAATTAATAAAGTTCGTGATCTTAATATCAAGACAGTGCAAGTTTCCACTCTTTCTACGCCATTTAATGAAACGCTGATCGGGGCTATTTTTGCAGCCATCATCGCCTATGGCGGGTATCAGGTTTTAAATGATCAGATGACGGCTGGTGAATTGGCTTCATTCCTGACGGCGTTTACTTTGGCTTATGAGCCATTAAAGAAGCTGTCACGTTTGAATAATTCCTTGCAGATTGGCCTTGGGGCTAGTGAACGCGTCTTTGATATCATGGACACATTGCCGAAAGTGCAGGAAAGAGAAAGTGCAGTTGCTTTAGAAACCAAAACACCAGAAATTGCCTTTGACTCTGTTGTCTACCAATATGAAAACACAGAAAAAAGTGCACTGAATAATATTAGCTTTAATGCGCCATCGGGCAAAGTTACAGCACTAGTTGGTGCTTCTGGGTGTGGCAAGAGCACGATTGTTAATATGATTTTGCGCTTTTATGATGTTGATAGTGGTAAAATTACCATAGATGGTGTCGATATTAGAGATGTGAGCATTCAAACTTTACGGGATCATATTGCTTTGGTTTCACAGGATATAACAATCTTTAATGATACGATTGCCGATAATATTCGCTACGGGAAACCGGATGCTACGCAGGAAGAAATTAAGGCTGCGGCTGTCATGGCGGCGTCACATGATTTTATCAAAGAATTCCCACAAGGCTATGAGACTGTTGTGGGCGAACATGGCGTTAAACTCTCTGGTGGGCAAAAGCAGCGTATCTCTATCGCACGTGCTATTCTGAAGGATGCGCCAATTTTATTGCTTGATGAAGCAACTTCGGCGCTAGATAATGAATCCGAAAAACTGATTCAGGATGCGTTGGAAAAGCTTGAGAAGGGGCGGACGACGCTTGTTATTGCGCACCGCCTTAGTACAGTTCAAAATGCTGATAATATTATTGTGCTTGATCATGGCAGCATCATGGAGCAGGGCAAACATACTGATCTTTTGAAGAAAGACGGGCTTTATGCACAGATGTATAAAACAGGCATCAAAGCATGAAAAAAGGACTGTTTTGGTTGGTCCTGATTGTTTTAGCCTTATATCTTGGCGTGTGTGTAAACCTGTACCGTAACCAGCGGAACATCATGTATAATGTTATTGATATCACTAATACTCCTGAAAACTTTTCTATAACCAGAAACTACGAAACAATAGTTGTTCAGACTAGTGATCATATCCAGTTAGAGGGTTGGTATATACCATCTGAAAACGGCAAGATGATCGTTGCTTTTCATGGTAACGGACAAAATATAGGTAGCACTTTTGGTGGTGTAAGCCGCCTGACAGAATATGGTTATGGTTTATTGATGGTGGAGTATCGTGGTTATGCAGGACATGAGGGCGAGTTTACCGAAGATGGTGCTTATAGGGATGCAAGGGCTTTTATTAAATGGCTGCATGAAAAGCAAAACATTCCATTTCAAGATATGATCTTTTACGGAGAGTCCCTTGGTAGTGCGGTGGCCTTTAAGATGGCCAGCGAATTGGATGTGGCTGCTGTTGTTGCTTTGGGTAGTTTTATTTCTATTGCTCAAGTGGCTCAGGACTTATACTGGTTCATGCCTGTGCGGCAAGTTTTGCATGATCAATATGACGTGGAGAAAATTATTGGAAACATTAATGAACCAAAATTATTTATTCATGGAAGTGATGACGATATTATACCGATTTCTTATGCCAAGGACTTGTATGCCATCACATCCGAGCCGAAGGCATTTTTGGAAATAAAGAGTGCGGGGCATAATGATTTATGTGATGATGCTACAGCCAAAAAAATTGCATTATTCTTAGAGGAACATGTTCAGGAAAAAAGTGATTAAGTTTCTAATAACTGCAAGCATTGTTTATGTGGCTCTTGTTGCTTTTATGTACCTTAAGCAACGAAGTTTTATTTATTTTCCAGATAAGACAGCCCCTGTTAATCAATATGGCGCAGAAATCGTTGAGATTGAAACTAATGATGGGCTGAAGCTTCGGAGTTGGTATTTTAAGGCGCGCGATCCCACCAAGCCTACACTTCTATACTTCCATGGAAACGCTGGGCATTACGGCTATCGTATTTATAAGGCTTCGCCATATATTGATAATGGTTATGGGGTACTGCTCGCGGAATATCGCGGTTACGGTGGCAATGCTGGTGATCCCTCGGAAGATGCATTTTATAAAGATGGACGGCTGTATCTGCAATGGCTTTTGGATAAGGGGTTATCGGAAGATAATATTATCCTTTATGGCGAGTCTATAGGTTCAGGCACGGCAACGCAGCTAGCCTCAGAGGTAGATGCCAAAGCGTTAATACTTGAAACGCCGTTTAGCTCCTTGGTTGATGTGGCGTCCAGCATTTATTTCTTTATGCCGGTTAGTCTTTTGTTGAAAGATCGCTATATGAATATAGATAAGATTGATCAAATAAATATGCCGTTACTGATTTTGCATGGGCACGAAGACGGCACAATTCCTTTTAAGTTTGCACAAAAGCTTTATGATAAAGCCCAGCAGCCCAAAGAGTTTATAGAGTTCAAAAGCGGCAACCATAATAATTTGTATGAGTATGGTGCCGCTCTTAAAATTTTAGAATTTATGAATAGTCTTGAGGAACTTAATCCTTAGGCTTGATCATATCGATCGGTTTCACCCATTCATCAAATTGTTCCGCTGTCAGGAGCCCCATATTGATGGCTTCTTCTTTCAAAGTAGAGCCATTTTGGTGCGCTGTCTTGGCGATCTTTGCGGCATTATCATAGCCGATATGAGGGTTCAGGGCCGTGACAAGCATCAAGCTTTCATTGAGGAGTTTATTGATTCGCTCTTCATTTGCTTCAATGCCGACAACACAATTATCAACAAAGCTGTTTGCGCCATCTGCAATCAGGCGAATTGATTGTAAAACATTATAGATCATCACAGGCTTAAAGACGTTAAGCTCGAAATGGCCATTAGAGCCTGCCACAGTCACGGCAACGTGATTGCCCATGACTTGCGCGCAAACCATAGTCAAAGCTTCACACTGGGTGGGGTTTACCTTGCCTGGCATAATTGAAGAGCCTGGCTCATTAGCTGGCAGGCTGATCTCACCAATACCGCAACGCGGGCCAGACCCCAGCAAGCGGATATCATTTGCAATTTTCATCAGCGATGTAGCCAAGACATTTAGGGCGCCCGAGACCTCAACCATGGCATCGTGAGCAGCCAGTGATTCAAATTTGTTTTCTGCTGTTACAAAATCAATGCCTGTAATTTTAGCTACGTTTGCCGCGAACTTCTCGGCAAAGCCAACTTTGGAATTAATGCCTGTTCCTACAGCTGTGCCGCCTTGTGCGAGTTGTAGCAAGCGGGGCAGGGTGTTTTTTACACGCTCAATACCAAATTCAATTTGCTTGGCGTAGCCTGAAAATTCCTGACCAAGTGTCAGTGGCGTGGCATCTTGCAGGTGTGTGCGGCCAATCTTGACAATTGTTTCAAACTTCTTGGCTTTCTCATCCAAGGCGGCGTGAAGGCGCTCAAGGGCTGGTATAAGCTCGTGATAGACTTGCTCTCCTGCTGCGATGTGCATGGCGGTCGGGAAGGTGTCATTGGAGGATTGCCCCATATTCACATGGTCATTTGGATGAACAGGGGATTTTGTACCCATTGCTCCGTCCAGAATTTCAATCGCACGGTTGGAGATTACTTCGTTCGCGTTCATGTTGCTTTGTGTTCCGGAGCCAGTCTGCCAGACGACAAGTGGGAATTCTCCGGCAAGCGTACCTTCAATTACTTCATCTGCAGCCTGTATCATGGCATCACCAAGTTTGGCATCTAATGAACCAAGTTCTATATTGGTAAGGGCGGCGGCTTTCTTTTGAATGCCTAATGCACGAACGATAGGCTCGGGCATCTTTTCCCAGCCAATTTTGAAATTCTCGCGGGAGCGCTGTGTCTGTGCCCCCCAATAATGATTTGCCGGCACTTCGATTTCACCAATCGAGTCGGTTTCAATTCTGATTTGATCTTCGCTCATTTTTGCAGCAGCTTCTGACATGGTTTTCCTCTAGCTCTTTTCTTGTAAAAACGTTACATGGCCCATCTTGCGACCTTCTCTGGCTTCTTTTTTACCGTAAAGGTGTACGCAGGCATTATCCTGTTTCATATAGTTATTTATGTCTTTTACATCATTTCCAATAAGATTCAACATCTCTGCGTCACTATGTGCTTCTGACGAGCCGAGCGGAAGGCCGCACACAGCGCGCACATGTTGTTCAAATTGGGAAACCGCGCATGCATCAATAGTCCAATGGCCAGAGTTGTGCGTGCGCGGGGCAAGCTCATTAGCCAGAATGCGGCCATCTTCACAGATAAAAAACTCTACCGTCAGAACACCTATTAGTTTAATTTCATCAGCAATTTTTTGAGCAATCTCATGCGCTTTTTCAATGACATCTTTGCTAAAGCTGTTCGGGTAAATTGTTTTGTATAAAATATGATTTTTGTGGATGTTAAGCATCGGGCCATAAATAGCACTTTCACCTTGCTTGTTTCTGGCTATTATCACGGACATCTCATCGGTGAACGCTACTTTTTCCTCTAGGATGAGATCATTATTTTTATGAGTTTCAAAAAATGATTTTAGTTTTTCACACGTATTACATTCATCCAGAGAGCTGCTGATCTGTCCCTTTCCATCGTAACCAAAACGTGTCGTTTTTATGATGAAATCCTGAAAACCAGCTTGCAAAAGATCTTCGGTCGACTCCATTTTCTTCCATCTGGCTGTTTCAATTCCTAGGTCATTTAAAAACTGCTTTTCCTTGATACGGTCTTGCGAGACATAGAGCAGTCTTTCATCGGGGAAGACTTTTGCACCAATTTCTTCGAGGTATAAAACCGTTTCTACAGGGATGTTTTCAAATTCATATGAGATGACATCCACTTTTTCTTTAAATCGCTTGAGTGCTTCTTTGTCATCATAGTCTGCAAGGATTGATTCATGGGCTACATGGAAGGCAGGGCTGCGCTCTTCGGGGGAAAAAATAATTGTTTTGATACCTAGACGCGCTGCGGCCATAGCGCTCATCCGGCCCAATTGTCCGCCACCTAATATTCCGAGGGTCATGCTTTCAAGAGCAATGGTCATTTTCAATCCGCTGGTGTTAAACCGACGCTATCTGTTTGTTTTTCTCTGTAATCTTTTAGCGCTTTTTCTATTATTTCATTATTCAAAGATAAAATCGAGGCGGCCAATAGCGCAGCATTCTTAGAGCCGGCCTTACCAATTGCCAATGTTCCTACTGGAATACCGCCGGGCATTTGAGCAATTGATAAAAGGCTATCCATACCTTTGAGAGCTTTGCTTTCAACCGGAACACCTAATACTGGAAGGTGAGTAAGGCTGGCGACCATACCCGGAAGATGCGCCGCGCCGCCTGCACCAGCAATAATCACTTGCACGGATGTGTTTTCAGCCTCACGGGCAAATTCATATAGGCGCTCTGGCGTTCTATGCGCGGAAACAATCTTGCATTCATGCGGAATTTCAAGGGTGTGGAGAATCTCGTGCGCCTCTTTCATTGTCTCCCAGTCAGACTGAGAGCCCATAATGATCGACACGAGCGGCTTCGGATCAGAATTCGTCATAAATTGGTTTATAGAAAAAAGCGGGGGCTATGGCAATGGGGTTTGAAAAGTTTTAGGCGATTATGTCGTCAATCAAGGCACTTTCCATTTTCTGGATCATGTCCTTGAGCCATAATTTTTTCTTCTTCAATTGCTGGACGTGAAGTAGATTCACGGGAGTATCACTATCGAGTGCACGCTCAATAATATTATCAAGAGCTTGATGCTCGCTTTGATATTCAGCAAGCTTTAGCTTAAGTTCTTCCTGTTCTTCTTGCATATCCCGAAAGTGTTTTTCTATCCGTTATCACCTAAAATGAACGACCATTTTAACATAAATTTTAGTTCTTGATAAGATAAAAATGGTGCTATGCAATAAACAGGTTAATCCTTTACACTTGAAAACGCGCATCTAGCTATAAATCTAAAATGTCACGGGAGAGTATCATGTCAAAACGTATTGCTATTTTAACTAGTGGTGGAGATTGCGCAGGGCTTAATGCTGTTATGAGGGCTGCTGTTTTGCGCGCCGATAGTTTAGGCTGGGAGATTTTGGGTATTGAGAATGGTACCGCTGGATTACTGGATGATCCACCCCGTTACCGTATTTTGAAGCCTTCTGATTTTGATGGTTCTGTTATGCGCAGAGGTGGAACAATCCTTGGCACAACTAATTCGCGTAATCCATTTTCCTATCCTATGCCAGATGGTAGTAAAAAAGATCGCTCTGATGAGTTGATAGCTACGCTTAAATCTCTGGAAGTTGAATCCCTGATTGGTATTGGTGGTGATGGCAGCTTTGATATTTTAAATCGCCTGACTAAGCAAGGGGATATCAAATTTATTGGCGTGCCCAAGACGATTGATAATGATGTTAGCTTAACAGATATGTCTGTAGGCTTTGATACAGCTGTGGCTGTGGCAACTGAGGCGCTTGATCGATTGCAACCGACAGCAGCCAGTCATGATCGGATTATGATGCTTGAAGTTATGGGGCGGGATGCAGGTCATATTGCCCTTCATGCGGGCATAGCAGGCGGTGCTGATGTCATCCTAATTCCTGAAATTCCTTACAAGATTGAGAATATTGCCAAGAAGATAGAATCGGTCAAAAAGGGAGGGCGTAACTTCTCGCTTGTTATTGTCTCGGAGGCTGTAAAAACGCCGGATGGTAAGAAGCATCAAGTGGTTTATCATGGTGGGGAAACCCGCTATGGAGGCATTGCAGATTATCTGTGTGTAAAGCTGGCGGAACATACAAGCTATGAGGCTAGAGCAACTGTTTTGGGACATGTTCAACGCGGCGTTGACCCCGGTCATACAGATAGGCTTTTAGCCTCTGCTATGGGAGTGAAGGCTGTAGAGCTTATTGCCGAGGGAAAATTCGGACGCATGGTCGCTTGGCAAAACCGTAATATCGTCGATGTTGCCATAGAGGATGCTGTGAAAGATTGCTTTACTGTTAATCCCAAAGGAATGTTGGTTCATACTGCTCGTTCACTGGGAATTTCCTTTGGTGACTAGTACTGCCTTAAATTGTGAAAAAGTGCATTAATAAGTCATTCAAACTTGCGGTTCTAATTCAGGGAATGTAAGATCAATAGGTCTTTTCTTAAAGATGGTGAATGCGCCAGCGCTTTAACATAAGATTTTGTGTATAATAATAATTAGGATAATCTTTACTATGCTTTATGTTCAACAGTCGCTAGGTCCCGACGAAGAGCTGGTTCACGTAGGAAAATTTCACTGGATGTATACTGTAAGCGCTTTTCTAGCCATATTTTGGGGGCTGGTTGGTGCTGTGATGGTGATTGTTGCCGCGTCCTATGCCTATGGCTTTATGGACAAAATACCGGCAGGCACTTCAGTATTCCAGTCTATTGGAATATTGCACCCCGGAATTAGAATTTTTTCATTTTTGGTTTTCATTTTTGGCCTATTGCGCTTTGCGCAGATGATGGTTGTGAAGGCTACCACGGAGATAGCAATTACTAGCAATCGGTTGGTTTACAAACGCGGCTTGATTGCGCGTCATGTAGGTGAGATTAACATTGATCGAATCGAAGGTGTTAATGTTTTACAGTCAATATTTGGACGGATATTTAATTTCGGACGTATAATGGTCCGGGGAATGGGTGTGGGTGAAGTTCTATTGCCTCCTATTGAAGACCCCGTGTCTTTCAGGCGTGCTATTGAAAAAGCCAAATCCATGTGAGGGACACTTATGAGTACTAAAAAAGAAACGGCATCGCAAACAACTAGAGCTTCGAACACCACTGTAGATTCTGAAATACAAAAAATCCTAGTTGATGGTGAACATGTTATCTTAAGGGCAAAATTTCACGGGGCCATATACTGGAAATCTGTTGCTGTACTTATTTTCTCTGTTTTAATAGGTTTATTTGTACATCAATTTGGTATTTTGTTTATGATTGTTGGTGCGATTATGCTTTGTATCGCCATTCTAACTCAACATTATCTTTTGCTTGTTATTACCAATAAGCGTGTTTTAGCGCGCTATGGCCTTTTGCAGATGGATGTTATTGATATCCGCCTTAGCAAAATCGAAAGCATTGACCTTGAACGTATGATGCCCGGTCATGTTTTTGGTTATGCAAATGTTGTTGTTATGGGTACTGGTCAACGCCTTATCCGTATTCCTTTTGTTAAAAATGCCAATGATTTTCGTAAATTCTATAATGAAATGGTTTTGGCGGAAGAGGGGAATGAAGAGGCCGAAGAAATTATAGAAAAGGAAAAGGCTACAAAAAAGACGGCTGCCAAGAAAAAGACACCAACAAAGAAGAAAAAGAAAACCTAATCTTTTTCTTGTTCCTCATATTGCCTTTCATAAAAAAAGCTACTAATTCTGTATGTCCGCTTAGCGTAAGCTTGGCGTTGTAGTAATTATAAACATGCAGGTATAAAATTATGACTTTTGATGAAAAGCGCGCACATAAAAATGGTTGGGATAAATCAAAGCTTGTTAGCCGTTATGTGACGGAAGGTCCTAAAAGCGCGCCACACCGTTCTTATTATTATGCTATGGGTATGACCGAGGAACAAATTCATCAGCCTTTGGTTGGTGTTGCTACGTGCTGGAATGAAGCTGCACCCTGTAATATTTCCCTTGCCCGTCAGGCACAGGCCGTAAAAAAAGGTGTCGATCATGCTAGCGGAACGCCTCGTGAATTTACGACGATTACTGTGACAGATGGTATTGCCATGGGACATGAAGGCATGCGCTCATCTCTCGTCTCCCGCGAAGTTATTGCCGACTCCGTTGAACTAACTATGCGTGGACATTGTTATGACGCACTTGTTGGGCTTGCAGGCTGCGATAAGTCTTTGCCCGGTATGATGATGGTGATGGTGCGCCTGAATGTGCCCAGTGTCTTCATGTATGGAGGCACAATTCTGCCCGGGAAATTCCGAGGTAAAGATGTTGATGTTGTAAACGTGTTTGAAGCCGTAGGTCAGCATGCGACTGGGCAAATCTCTGATGAAGATTTACATGAGCTGGAGTGTGTGGCTTGTCCATCTGCTGGAGCTTGTGGAGGTCAATTTACCGCCAACACTATGGCTTGTGTGTCTGAAGCTATGGGCTTAGCTCTGCCAAATTCTGCGGGCGCGCCAGCGCCATATGAAAGCCGCGATGAATATGCATTTGCTTCTGGTGAGACTGTGATGAACCTTATTAAAAATGGTGGCCCATATCCACGCGATATTGTGACCCGTAAATCCTTGGAAAATGCAGCAGCTGTTGTCGCAGCAACAGGTGGCTCAACAAATGCCGCGCTCCACTTGCCAGCAATTGCTAATGAAGCGGGTATTGATTTCAACTTGTTTGATGTCGCTGAAATCTTCAAGAAAACGCCTTATATTGCCAACCTTAGACCGGGTGGTAAATATGTAGCCAAGGATCTCTACGATGTGGGCGGCGTTGGCATTGTGATCAAGGAATTGCTGGATCATGGTTATATGCATGGCGATTGCATCACGGTAACTGGTAAGACACTGGCCGAAAACCTTGAAGGCGTTAAGTTGCCGGAAGATCAAGATGTTGTTTATCCGGTGAAAAAGCCGATTTATGAGACTGGCGGCGTTGTGGGCCTGAAGGGTAATTTAGCTCCTGAAGGCGCGATTGTAAAAATTGCAGGTCTTGAGGAGCTAGTCTTTGAAGGGCCAGCTCGCGTTTTCGACGGAGAGGAAGCTTGTTTTGAGGCTGTCCAGAAGAAAGAGTATAAGGATGGTGATGTTCTTGTCATTCGTTATGAGGGGGCGAAAGGCGGCCCGGGCATGCGTGAGATGCTTTCTACAACGGCGGCTTTGTATGGTCAGGGTGCTGGCGGCAAGGTTGCATTGATTACGGATGGGCGTTTTTCTGGTGGTACACGTGGATTTTGTATTGGTCATGTTGGGCCTGAGGCTGCTGTTGGCGGTCCGATTGGTTTGCTGAAAGATGGTGATATTATCCGCATTGATGCGAATGAAGGCACACTTGAGGTTAAGCTTAGCGATGAAGAGCTGGAAGCTCGCAAGAAGGATTGGGCTCCGCGCGAGAATAATTACCAAACTGGCGCACTTCATAAATATGCCCAGCTTGTTGGCCCCGCCAGAGATGGCGCAGTCACGCATAAAGGTGCAAAGGCCGAGAAGCATACTTTTGTAGATTTGTAATCATATCAAAAATGACGGACGATTACAGGCCTCCGCTGGCAGTTTCGGCTGAGTTTCCTTGCGGCGCGTTAAAGCGTCCAACATTGCCCAAAAGCTGTTGCAGGAAGGTGAAATCATTGCCGTGTGTGGGCGTTGAGTCATCGGAATAGGGGACATCAAGGCGATCAGTATCAATTTCTTCAACGGCTTGTACTATGCCCTGATCATTAAAGGTGACAGAGATAATGCGTTCATCTATGACTTCGTGATCTAGAATGCCGTATTTTTCTGTTTCCTGTCCTATGTAATACCAGATTTTAGTATCAAAGGTTGATTGCGCGGTTGGTGAGCCAAAGGTTTGCAATACATCACGCATTGTACTTTCACCGGCGACAACTTTGGGGAGCTGCGTATCATCAAGCATATTGCCGCGCTGGGCTGTTACAGGGGAACACGCATTAAGAACGATAACAACACTTAAAAGAAGGGCTGTGTGGAATGCGGCTATTTTAAACTTATGTGTCATAGCTATTTTATTTTGTTTCGTATATTGATATAGAACAAATCTAAGATGTTTAGACCAAAAAACCCAGAGTAAATAAAGATGTTTTCGGCTTTATTCAGGAAAAAAAATAGTAAACAGCGCGAAGTTTATCAAAAAGCCGAGGCGCTATATTCGCAAGCGCTGCTACAGACTCGTGAACCTGTGTTTTATACGGAAATGGGTGTGCCGGATACGTTTGACGGGCGTTTTGATTTACTGCTTTTGCATATTTTTATTCTTTATTACAAATATTATGATGAAGAGTATTATAAGACCTTGGCGCAGAATCTGTTTGATATCACATTTCAGGATATGGATCAGACCTTACGGGAGATGGGCATTGGTGATATGGGCGTACCTAAGCATCAAAAGCGTATGATGAAGGCTTTTAACGGGCGGATGCATAATTATATGGCGGCCGTTGCACCAGAGCGGTTGGATGCAGATACGTTAAGCAGGATCAATAAAGGTACTTTGGAAGATGTTTTGATGCGTAATCTTTATGGCTCTTGCACCGAAGATGTAGATAAAGAAGCACTGAGGAAAATAACGGAATATATAACAGCTAACATTAACAGCCCCTTGAAAGATGATGCTGTTTTTGTAAACCCTCTGAAAAAGGCAGGATAAATTTATGACTGAGACCTCGATAAAAATTAAGCCGGAATGGTCGCATGAAATCGACGCGGACAAGATCACGGAAAAAACCATGCGCATTACAATCGAACCGGATGATGAGGAAAAAAAGGGTTTGTGTAATCGCCTTGATTTACATGAAGTTGGCCCGATGAAATGCGAATTTTTAATCCAGCGTAATGATGGCAATATGGTTGTGCACATATCCGGCACGATTACCGGAGCAGTCGAGCAAAAATGTGTGGTGACATTAGAGCCGGTTCATAAGGAAATCCATGAAGAGTTCGAAGCATGGTATGCGGATTCATCTCAGGCCGTTTCCTTTGCTAGAGCCAAGCGTGACCGCCTTAGTCCTCAGGACAAGGAAGAGCAACCTATTTTGGAAGAACATGAAGACCCGGAGCCAATAATTGATGGTAAGATTGATATTGGAGAAATTGCCACGCAGTATTTATCTTTAGCACTTGATCCTTATCCGCGTTCAGAAAATGCAGAATTTGAATCCAAGACGAAGCCTTTGGGGGAAGAGCCGGATGATTTATATGATAATCCTTTTGCAGCTCTAAAGAACTGGCGAGAAAAAGAGAAATAGAAGATTTCCAGCTAATATTGCTCGAATGTTTCCTCATCCATCTCTAGTATTTTTCTGGCGATGTCGTAGGAAAATCCAGCGCGAGCAAAGCGACCCATAGATTTTTGAAAATCCGGTCTTCTGGATTCTTCACCTTCATAGAAAATTCCAAGACGTTTCTTTCTGGCAAAAGTAAGAGCTGCGCGTGTCTCAGGATCGGCTTCTGTGTCCGTATTATTGCGAGAATCAACATCACTTAGGGCAGCCTTTATTTGATCATCATGCAAACCTTTCATCTTCATTTTTTGCTGAATCATTTTGTAGGATAAGCCTTGCCGGCGGTAAGATGTCGCCAGTCCATGTGCAAAGGATTCATCATTTAGCAGGCCGGCTTTAACAAACTTCAATGCTAACTCATCGATCATCTTCAGGCATTTCTCAAAATCCTGATCTTTGTGATGCATACATGAACGCTGGGCTTTGCGACGCATGACACCTTTGAAATGTTCAGTACTAGCAGCGTAACGCTGAAGATAGTATAAGCCGGAATTATGGAGATAATCAGATGTGATGCGCCTTGGAATTTTTTTCTTCCGCGTCTTTGTATTATTTTGGAAATCTCGCTTTTTTGTACTTGCCATGCGTCCATAGTGATTTATTCTGTGCGCTCAATCAAGTCGGGTCAGGATTATGAAAGAGTTTTCAAAAGAAAAACGTATTCAAGGTATTAACACAGTTGGGCTTTTCACGCTTATTCAGCGTGAAGTAGGGCGTTTTTTGAATGTCTATACGCAAACCATTCTTGCCCCAATGGTAACGACATTAATGTTCTATACTGTTTTTGCTCTGGCTTTTGGTGGATTGGCACGTGAAATTAGCGGCATTTCCTATATGGCCTTTATTACGCCGGGTTTGATTATGATGACTATGGCGCAGAATTCTTTTGCCAACACGTCTTCATCGCTCATTATCTCAAAGGTGCAGGGTAATATAGTTGATGTTCTGATGCCGCCATTATCTGCGGCCGAGCTGTATATGGGGTATGCTGCCGGAGCAGTCTGTAGGGGATTGTTTGTCGGATTTTGTACAACCTGTTTACTTGCTCTTTTTGCGCCGATTCAAATATATTCCTTGGCTGCGGTGTTTGCCTTTGCCTTTTTAGGTTCTCTTATGCTTGGAACATTAGGTATTATTGGCGGGATTTGGTCTGAGAAATTCGATCACATTGCAGCAGTAACAAATTTTATCGTTACGCCTCTGACGTTTCTTTCGGGCACGTTTTACAGTATTGAAATGCTACCAGAGCTATGGCAAAAGATGGCGTTGTTTAATCCCTTTTTCTATATGATTGACGGGTTTCGATATGGCTTTACAGGTATAGGCGCAGAATATGTAGGCACAGGATTAATTGTGCTTTGTGCCATTAATGTACTTTTGGCACTCGTTTCCTATAAGATGATAAAGATGGGTTATAAGATAAAATCCTGATAAAATGGAAATAATGCTAACGGATAATTACGTACAAACATTCCAACTGGAAAGCTCTAATCTGCGTGGTCGAGTCGTGCGGATCGGCAGTATTATTGATGAAGTGCTTAATGCCCATCAATATCCTAAACCTGTGGCGCATTTGGTTGCCGAGACTATGACACTGTGCTTGGCTTTATCATCCATGTTGAAATATGATGGAATATTTACTTTGCAGGCGCAAGGTGATGGTCCCATCAAAATGTTAGCTTCTGATGTCACATCTAGTGGTGATGTAAGGGCTTGCGCTACATTTGATAAAGACCGGTTTCAAACCTCACGTGAGCAATTATCAGCGCTTAAGGCGACGGAGAGTTCGCAAAACCATCTCGCACAATATCTTGGTAAAGGGTATATTGCTTTTACCGTAGATCCATCAGGCAATGAGGATCGCTATCAGGGAATCGTAGAATTGCAAGGCGCTTCTATGATTGACTGCGTTCAGCATTATTTCAATCAATCCGAGCAAATTGGGACAGGTATAAAAATGGCTGTTGGTCAGCGCGATGATAAGTGGCGCGCATGTGCCATTATGCTCCAGCATATGCCGGAGGATGAAGCGAATCCTCAAAGCAATCTTGATGAGGATGATTGGCGGCGCACAATGATTTTGCTGGATAGTTGCACAGAAGACGAAATGCTGGATGAGACCTTGGAATCGGATCAGCTTTTAATTCGGTTATTTCATGAGGAAGGTATCAGAACGTTTGACAGGAAAGCCGTTCAGCAAAACTGTCGCTGTGATAAGGGGCGCGTAGAGAATATCTTGCGGACAATGTCAGATGACGATATTCAATATATGGCAAAAAATGGTAAAATCACCATGACTTGCGAATTCTGTAGCAAGGAATATATTTATGACCCTAAAGAATTTTTAAAAAATGAAACATCGTAAATTTTTTCGTATTTTTTCTCTTTTCTTAATTCCAATAATGCTCTCATCTTGCGTTTCTGACGGTAAACCATTGGCACAAATGACCTTTGAGCATATACAAGCCAAGCCTGTTTATATTGCCTCATATGAAGTGATCAATGATTCTGGTGCTGTTAGACAGCAAGGTTTTATTGGCGATCCTGCTCAAAGTATCACTGACTATTTTAGCAATCGCTTTGTAGCATCTGGCTCTAATGGAAAACTGATTGCCCGTGTGAGTGATGTTAAGATTGGTCATCGTGTAACAGAATCATCTAATAGCTTTGGTGCTTTTCTTGGTGTTGATAAACATGACGAATATATGGTCAATGCTGTTATAACCTTGCAACTCTATGGTTATGGGGATCATAGTTATCAGGAAATCAAGGTTAGAGCCAAAAGAGTTGTTTCAATCTCTGAACACAAATCCTTGGTCGAGCGCGAGCAAATCCAGATGGAAACCATTGACCACTTGATCGATGATATAGATATTGAAATTCACCGTATCATGAGAGATGAGTTTCAAATTCTTCAACCTTATTAATTAATGTTTCCAGAAGTTTGGTGATAGCATCACAAGGATCGTAAAAAGCTCTAGACGGCCTAGGAGCATGCCTAAAGATAGTATCCATTTAGCACTATCAGGTAGGGGCTGGAAATTACCGGCTGGTCCGATGATTGGCCCAAGGCCAGGACCAACATTTGATATACTAGTTGCCGCGCCAGACATTGCTGTTATGAAATCGAGCCCTATATAGGATAGTGCTATCGCCAATAGTGAGAACACTAGGGCGTAAAGGAAGAAAAAGCTCATAACCGCTAGGGGGACGTCTGCGGGTAGGGGCTTGCCGTTATAATGAGGCAGGAATACGCCATGCGGATGCAGAAGTTTTTTGAGCTGAACATCTGTTACGGAATATAAAACCTGAAAGCGAAAAACCTTGATACCACAAGATGTTGATCCAGCACAGCCACCAACCACCATCAGGAAGAAGAACAAGCTAACGGACAGCCCTCCCCAAGTACCGTAATCACCATTGGCGAAGCCAGTGCCGGTCATGACTGAAACAATATTGAATGAAGCTCGGCGAACTGCCTCACCACCATTCATATCAAATTGCATGATTAGGTATGAAGACATAATAAAGATAGAGCCTATTAATATTGAAAGAAACCAGCGCACTTGTGAATCGGTAACTAGTGGCCTGAGATTCCCTCGAATGGCTTTGAGGTAGAGTACAAAGGGTATACCGCCGATGACCATAAAAATAATTGCTACAGTTTCTGGGCCAATCTCGTGATAATGAGAAAAAGATGTGTCATATGTAGAAAAACCTCCTGTCGAGATTGTGGTCATGGCATGAGCCACAGCATCAAAAATTTCCAAGCCGACCAACATATAACAAAGAGCGCAAATAATTGTTAAAGCTAGATATATTATACCGATAGAGCTCGCGAGCTTTGCTGTTCTAGGTAATGCTTTTTCCCCCTCAGATAGCTCGGTTCTGAATATTTGCATACCACCAACTTTCAGGAATGGCAGAACAGACATCGCCATGATAATAATCCCGATACCGCCCAACCATTGTAATATGGCACGCCACATTAATATGCCGGCTGGCGCGTAATCAAGCCCAACAATGACTGTTGAGCCTGTCGTTGTTATGCCAGATATACTTTCGAAAATAGCATCTGTTGCGGACATATTTAGCGATGAAAGCCAGAATGGTAGAGCTGAAAATAAGGGCAAAAATACCCAAGTAGAGTTTGTGATAATCAGAGCTTGTCTGGTACTCACCTTAAAGTCATAGCCACTATTTCCAAAAATCAGAGCGCCGCCAAAAAAGGCCGTAATGACAATACAAGTAAAAAAGACCTGCCAGTCATCATGACCAAAATAGAGGTCTGCGAGTAGTGGAAGAACCATACATACGGAGAGAACAGAAAGCAGGATTCCGTTAACATAAAAAACCGGTCTTAGGTCCAGAAAACTCACTTTTTGTAATCCTGAATATATTTAATGGCTATAGATGTTTTATCAAAAAAACGCAGAACTTAAAACATTATCTTAAAACGAAAGAAGCCCAGATTGTTCTGAGCTTCTTTAAAATAGAATATAATCTAACCGATACCTTATTACTCAAATGTAATATTAACGCGACGGTTAGCTGGCTCTCTGACGTTATCAGATGTTTCAACCAAAAGATCTGTTTCACCACGGCTCTCTACGGCCATAAGCTCGGCATTTACACCTTTGGATACAAGATAATCGCGAACAACAGATGCACGACGGAAGGCTAGTTTTTCGTTATATTTTGCATCACCGGATGTATCAGCATGCCCGAGAACATTTATTTTAGCCGGTGTGTTTTTTCCAACTTCTGCTGCTACAGCATCAAGAACACTCTTGGCGCCGGAGCTTAATACAGTTGAATCCCAGTTAAAGAAGACAAGGTACATAGCTTCTTCCGGGACCATTGGAGGAGGCTCAGCCTTCGGCATTTGAGGGGCAGGCTGCTGTACTAGAGCCTCAAGCTCATTTATAGCATCCAGAAATTCTTGACGGCACTGGATAATTGTTTCACCTTCCCAGTTTTCTTCCTGACGCTCGATCCAGCAATCATAACGAGCTTGAACCTTGGCTGACATTGCTGGAGCAATTTCACGAGCACCCAAATCAAAAGCGATTATGATACGCCCTCGTGCTGATGCTAATTCCTTAATATGTTGTTCGCTTAAATTCCAGTCACTTACAGGTTCGGGCATAACAGATTCGCCGGAAGCTGCTGCCAGACCTTTGCGTGCAAAGTGAAGAGCATCAGGATAATCAAGCATGTCTTCTAATTCACGATTTGCGAAAACTTTATATTCCTCAGCCAATGAGCGTGTAAACGGGCTGCCTGTGGGCTTGGCTTCGTTCAGAGCATCAATCTCGCTGTATGTGTCAAACATCGTACAGCCACTTAAAACAATAAGTCCTGCAGATAAGATAAGGTTACGCAAGGGTTTCATAATATCCGGCTCCTTCAATACACGCATTTGTCTTGATATAATTAGTTAAGAATTACCATTTGCAATTAAAATAAACTCAAACTTTGTAAATACGTTTTATATGTCATTGACAAAAAAGTAAAGTTTAGTTTTCTATTTTCGCTAATTATCCCACATATGTTGATATTCCTCGGTTTTTCTTTTGCGGCGCACAAAAAATTAGGTTACTATAATATTTATCTTGAGTAACCTACACGGAAAAGGATTTAAAAAATGGTATTTGCTGATAAAAAGGCTGCGTTTTTAATAGAGAATGGCTTTTGTGAAAGAGAATGCGCTGAAGTTCAAAGTATATTCGAAGAATTAGGTATCTCGTCACGGATTATTTCATCTGAAGTTGGCCTTTTAACAGCTTGGAATAAGCTAGATGATCCCAAAAATTCTTATTGGGGGCAAAAATATGCTTCGGATTATAAGCTGGAATCTGTATCACCGAGTCAATTTGATATTTTGGTCCTACCTGGTGGTCGCCGTAGTAGTGAAAAGCTGCAACTAGATAAAGGTGTAAAATCTTTTATTTCTGGTTTTGTAGTTTCCGGTAAGCCTATTCTTGCATATAATCTGGCGCATGATGTGCTGGCTTTTTATGATTTGTTACAGACATACCATATAAGTAATTATCAAGATGAAAAGGAAAGCAATATTACATCAAAAGTTTTGGCGCTTCATGAAGATGGAATCGTTAAATCCCGTAATTTGATTTCTCTATCTGGTTATGATCATGATAAAACTGTTATAACGTCATACATAAAAGCTATTCTGGAAGGTGACTTATCAGAATTTGATCCATCACCAACGTCTATTGATCAGGGCCATAAGGCTGCTTGATTTCTTATTCTGACAAGGTTAATAACGTTATGTTTTAAAAATCTAACGACATAAAGGGTTGTTAACTATGAATGCTGAGTCGCAAGCTGTAGCAGAGGACATTCAAAATTGTGTTTCTTTGCTGAGGAGGAGTCTTTGACTGGGATGTTTCAGTCAAACGTCTGGAAGAATTAGATTCCTTGTGTGAGGATCCTGATTTATGGTCAGATACTGATAAAGCACAAAAAATCATGAAAGAACGAACTTTTCTTGAAAGTGGTATTAATGCCGTCAAGAAAATAGAGGAAGATCTTCAAAATGCCACCGACCTTATCGAGCTAGCGGAAGAAGAAGGCGAAGATGATGTTATTAAAGAATCCCATGCTTCACTCGTTGATCTACAAAAATATGCCAATCGTAAACGTATCGAAAGCTTGCTATCCGGTGAGGTTGATTCAAATGATGCCTATTTGCAGGTTAATGCAGGGGCAGGCGGAACAGAGGCGCAAGACTGGGCAGATATGGTTTTGCGTATGTATATTCGCTGGGCTGAACAAAATGGCTATAAGGTAACAGTCCTTGAACAAAGCGCTGGAGAAGAGGCTGGTATTAAATCCACGACTATTAAAATTGAGGGCCATCAGGCTTATGGCTGGATCAAGACCGAGACTGGGGTTCATAGGCTGGTTAGAATTTCACCTTTTGATTCAAATTCTCGTCGCCATACAAGTTTTGCGTCGGTATCAGTTTCTCCTGTTATTGATGATAGTATTGATATTACTATCGAGCCAAAGGATTTACGCGTAGATACATATAGGTCTCAGGGAGCAGGGGGACAGCATGTTAATACCACAGATAGTGCCGTTCGTATTACCCATATTCCAACAGGCATTGTTGCCGCTTGCCAGAATGGTCGCTCTCAGCACCAAAACAAAGATATGGCTATGGAAATGCTAAAGGCCAAGCTCTATGAGGCTGAGTTACAAAAACGGCAAGAGGCACAAGCACAAGAGCATGGTGAAAAAACAGATATTGGCTGGGGACACCAAATCAGATCATATGTTTTGCATCCATATCAGATGGTTAAGGACTTGAGGACACAAACCGAGACGACGAATAGTGGCGCGGTTCTGGATGGGGACATAAATGATTTTCTGGAAAGCTCACTATCGTATTTCAGTCAGCCTAAAAAAATATAATTGCATGTGGAAAACCCGTTTTTTTCTTGTAATTTCAATATAGTCGTATTATGAATTTTATATTATGAGAAAAGAGCTACTGAGAACACTTTGTGTTACTTCAATGATTTTGTCAGGAAGTGCGCTATGCTATAGTACTGCGCGCGCCGCAGATGAGTTAACACCACTCGTGATTGACCGAGACTATGTCTATCGTACAAATGGCGATATGATGTCTAATTATGACGGTTCGTCTAATGAAAAGAAAATAAGACAATTAGAAAAAGAGAACAAAAATCTTCTCAAAATTCTGGAAACCATCAAACAAGACCTTGATGAGAAAGATTACAAGGGATCGGGTAACAATGATGAGCTCGTTACTCTTAAGAGTAACCTATATGATCTTCAAAATGACAAGGAGCAGCTAACATCAGCTCTTGAGGTTGCTTCGCAAAAGATAGAAGTCTTGGAAAAGGTTCTGGAAAAGCACGAGTTGAATAATAAGTATTTAACTGACAAGCTCCAGAATATTGATGACCATATGGATGAGAAGGCCGTAAAAGATATTCAAAAGCTTAAAGGTCAAAATAACTCTTTGCGTGAAACTATTAAAGCGTTAAACGAGACCTTAAAAAATAAAGAAGAAGAATTGGCGCAAATTCATAATCAGAATTTAAATAATCCTAATCAAGCCGAAGAAATGCAAGCGCTTGCGGTTAAGAATGCAGAGTATGAGCAAACTATAGCTGGTCTGCAAGAGACAAACGAAAGTCTAAATGCGTCCTTAAAAGATAAAGACCAGAATATCGCAGCCTTACAAGAGCAAGTTGAGGCCATGACGAAGGATAAAGACTTGCTGAATGAGAAAATTGCAAAGCTGGAAGCTGAGGAGCTTAAAGAAAAGCAAGTGATAGCGTCGAAAGCCCCTAATAAGGAAGTTTATTTCAAGCAGGAAAAAGTTCCAACTGTTGATGATAAAAAACAGAAAAAATCTAAAAGCAAGAAGAATAAAGAATTGGAGCAATTATCCAGTCTGGATCTTTTGAGTATTGAAGCTGGTGAGTCCAAGATTAAGTATGTTCGCGGTGAAAAAGAAATGATCTCGGGTACTAGTGATGAGTCTCATATGGAAGATACAACGGTTGTTGAAACAGAGTATCCACCACTTGAAAAAACCTTACCTCGTGCAAATCTCAATAATTAGTTTTTTCTGTATTACATACCAAGGATTATGGCTTTATGCAAAATCTAGATGTGCCTGATATAGTTTACAATCTTGAACCTGATTTATCCGTTCAAGAATTTTACGAAATTTTACAAACTTCTACTTTGGCGGAGCGAAGACCTGTAGATGACGGGGCGCGCCTAGCTGTAATGCTTAAAGAAGCAGATATCATCCTGACCGCTCGAGATGGCACGAAAATTGTAGGGATTTCAAGAGCTATCACAGACTATTCCTATTGCTGCTACCTGTCTGACCTAGCAGTTGATAAAGCTTATCAGGGGCAGGGGATAGGCAAAAAATTGCTGGAAAAAACCCATGATGCTGCCAGCCATAAAACCAGTCTAATATTATTATCAGCACCGACTGCGCGGAGCTATTATCCTAAAGTCGGTATGGAAACTATTCAAAATGGTTGGATTATGCCTCGTAAAAATTAAATTTTAAGAGGTGGAAAGTTCTTATTAAAACTAATTCCTATTGCTGATTTTGTACCTTTGTTGAACTGGCCCCTTAGTTGGCATAAAAAAGCGCTGCTTGTGATGGAGCAGCGCTTTGTATTTCTGTCTTATACTATACTATTTTAATTTAATCTTTTGATTTTGATGATTTATCATCAGACCCATAGGCCATATTGAAAGGCGGTAGCATTTTCATGGCCTTCTCGAACATCTCCATATTCTGACGAGATAGCTCCTCTATGTTTTTTGGGGTATTGGGAAAAACACCCATTTGTGACATAGGGTTCAAGCTACTCATCTCTTCAAGAGACTTTGTAAACTGCTCTTGAATCTTTTCCTGATTTGTAACAAACGTGTTCAAGGATTGCTCAAGATATCTTGGCATAATGGCCTTCGCATTATTGCCGTAAAAGCCAATCAATGTTTTCAGAAAATTTGTCGGAAGAAGATTCTCATCTTCGGCTTCCTGATCGGCTATGATTTGTGTCAACACACTGCGTGTAATATCGTTGCCACTTTTGGCATCGATTACTTTGAATTCATAACCGTCCTTTGTCATTTCACACAGATCATCCAGAGTCACATAGCTGCTGCGCCCTGTATCGTAGAGACGTCTATTCGCATATTTTTTGATAATAGTCGGCTCGTCTTTTCCGTTTTTCGTCTTAGACATGTTGCACCTTTGCCATAAAAATTTTATATTTGATGATATAACTATTATGCACAAATTTTTGAAAAATAAAAGCGAATCATGAGTGCGGCGCAAAAAAAATTTATTTTTCAAGATAATTTTGGTTTTTTGCATGAACAGCTCACAGCGTAAAAGAACAGGTCCAGCGCCATTAGGTATTCATACTGGTATGCTGCAAATACCTTTTCCGCCTTTTGAGGATTTTGCGCAAAAGAATCTCCAGCCCTATAGCCAAGATGAGTGTTTACAAATAATCAGAGGGATTCAAGCATACCAAAGTAGTACGCATATGCCAGATAAACCGCCTTTAAGGTGTATATATGAGGATAATGGTATCAAGTTACTAAAGGTAGGTCGTGATGATATTGGCGCATCATACAAACACAGCTTGATAATAATACCGTCTCTTATAAACAATGCTGAAATTTTTAATTTGAATACTGAGCGTTCATTTATGCTCTGGTTGCAAAAAAGTGGTGTCGAGGCCTTTTTATTGGACTGGGGCGATCTGCATCAAAATCGTCCCAATGAAACTATAGAAAATTTGATTAGTGTGGTTTTGCCCCACGTGATCGATGTTGCGTCTAAAAATGCGCAAAATAAGCTAGCTTTTATGGGATATTGCATGGGGGGCACATTATTAATGGCTGCACGACAGTTTTTAAAGCAGGAAAACCCGGATATCATTCTACTCGCTTCACCATGGAACTTTCATGTGAAAGGAACGGCATTCTATGAGAATGTGAGACTATGGTCGCCATACGCCTTAAATGCAATCGAGCAACGAGGATACTTACCAGCTTTGTGGACGCAATCTTTATTTGCTATGCTGGATATGCCGAAAGCTGGTGCAAAATTTATAGACTTTGCACAGATGAAGCCAAATAGTAGCAAAGCACGTCTTTTTGTTGATGTGGAGGATTGGCTTAATAGTGGTTGCGATTTACCAAAAGATATTGCACAACACTGTATCCGCGAGTGGTTTTCAGGTAATGTTACAGCGCAAAATCAATGGGTTATTAAAAATACAAAAATTGATCTAAGCTCATGCACAAGCAGAGTATTAGTCATAGCCTCTGAAAAGGATAAGATTACACCTTATGAGAGCGCATATAGTATTTTGCTGCATCTTAAAAATGCTGATACACATCTTATGAAAAGGAAATGTGGCCATATCAGTTATATTGCGGGACGGAAAGCTATTCAGGATATCTGGCAACCCTTGCTTGAGTGGTTGGAAGAAAAATAATACTTACTTTTACGCACAAAAATCTTGAAAATTTTTTATGTCTATATAGTGTGGCCCTACGTAAGTCATGGAGTTAAATCTGAAAGGAAAGATCATGAGTGATCCTGTTGTAATTGTGGCCGCAAAAAGAACTGCTATTGGCACTTTAGATGGTGGGCTTGGTACGGTGCCTGCCTCAACATTGGGCGCAGCTGTTATCAAAAATTTATTAGAAGAAACAGGTGTTTCTGCAAGTGATGTTGATGACGTAATCTTGGGACAGGTTCTTACAGCAGGGTGTGGACAAAATCCGGCCAGGCAAACATTAATTGAGGCAGGAATTCCTGAAAGCTCTACGGCTTTAACCATCAATCAGGTCTGTGGATCAGGCCTGCGTTCTGTTGCCTTGGGCATGCAGGCTATTGTCTCAGGTGATAGTAAAATTGTTATCGCGGGGGGGCAGGAAAATATGACACTCTCACCGCATGTTATCAATTTACGCAAACCAGTAAAATTTGGCAATGCGGAAATGAAAGATAGCATGATCCTTGATGGGCTATGGGATTGTTTTAATGATTATCACATGGGGATTACTGCCGAAAATATCGCCGAGCAAAACGGGTTTAGCAAAGAAGAGCAAGATTCCTTCGCAGCGCAGTCTCAAAATCGTGCAGAACGGGCTATAAAAGATGGTAAATTTAAAGATGAAATTGTGCCTGTAGAAATTCAAAAACGTAAAGAGACCATAACATTTGATCTGGATGAATTTCCACGTGCGGGCACTACGGCCGAGGGACTGGGCAAACTTCGTCCAGCATTTAAAAAAGATGGAACTGTCACAGCGGGTAACGCATCTGGCATTAATGATGGTGCCGCCTGTTTATTACTCATGAGCAAAAGTGAAGCAGAGAGCAGGGGGCTTAAGCCTTTGGCAAGTATTGCTTCTTGGGCGACATGTGGTGTTGATCCATCTGTTATGGGCACTGGCCCGGTACCATCTTCTGCTAAAGCCTTGGAAAAGGCTGGCTGGTCTGTGGGCGATCTTGATCTGGTCGAGTCAAATGAGGCTTTTGCTGCACAGGCGCTTTATGTTTTAAAAAATGCAGGATTTGATCCAGAAAAGACAAATGTCAATGGTGGGGCCATTGCGCTTGGCCACCCAATTGGTGCATCTGGAGCGCGTATTCTTGTGACATTGCTGCATGAGATGAAGCGCCGTGATGCAAAGAAAGGGCTTGCAACATTATGTATTGGTGGTGGCATGGGAATTGCCTTGACCGTCGAGCGTTAATTTTTACATAGGATTTTTTTAAGGAGAATATAAATGAGTAAAGTTGCCCTAGTTACTGGCGGGACGCGTGGTATTGGTCTTGCAATATCACAACAGCTCAAAGAAGAGGGATTTAGAGTTGTTGCCATATATCACGGAAATGAGGAAGCCGCCGAAAAATTTAGAAATGATACTGGTTGTCATGCCTATAAGGCCGATGTCGCAAATTACGAAAATTGTGAAGCTGTCTTTAAAACTATCGAAGAAGAAGTTGGTCCGATTGAAGTTCTTGTTAATAACGCAGGCATAACAAAAGATGGTACTTTGCATAAAATGGCGCCGGAAAACTGGCATGCTGTTATTGAAACAAATTTAACATCCTGTTTTAACACAAGCCGCATAGTTATTGTCGGCATGCGTGAGCGTGGTTTTGGGCGCATTATTAATATTAGCTCCATTAACGGGCAGAAAGGGCAGTTTGGCCAAACAAATTACTCTGCGGCCAAAGCAGGCATGATTGGCTTTACAAAGGCTCTTGCTCTTGAAGGAGCGGCCAAAGGTATTACCGTTAATGCCATATGCCCAGGATATATTGAAACTGATATGACTGCTGCGATCAAGCAAGAAGTGCTGGATTCTATTATTCGCCAAATTCCAGTTACCCGTATGGGACAGCCTGATGAAATTGGCGCCGCGGTTGCTTATCTGGCATCGGACAAAGCTGCCTTTATAACTGGGGCGACACTTTCTATTAATGGTGGCCAGTATATGGCTTAATAAGCTGTGAATTGTTTCTGATCGCATTTGTATGCAATCCAGAATTTAATTACACTTTGCTTATGAACAAGAAGAAAAATAATAAGCGCATTATTCTGGAACGTCGTTTTGTTCCAAAGGGTACTGTAATTATAGAGGAAGGTGAAGCCGCTTTTTGCGCTTACCTTATTCAATCCGGATCTGTGCTTGTTTATCGAAAAAAGGAAGATAATAAAATTACCGAATTGGCAACGTTGCATGCTGGCGAGATTTGTGGCGAGATGGCCATTATATACGATGAAACAACCTTACGCAGCGCCAGCGTAAAAACCTTACAAGACTGTAATCTTATTCTTATTACAAGAGCCGCCTTGAAGGATAAGCTGGAAAATTCAGATCCAACGGTTAAAGCTGTGGCAGAGATGTTGGTAAAACGTGTGCGTGAAACAACGGATAGTGTTGTCAAATTAAAAGGCAGCAAAGAAGAGTAAAGCTGCACTCCTATCAGCTTGTATCAGACGCCCTTAGATCATATAGTAGTCTTGCTTTTATAAACCTTACAGGACGGATACTCGTGAAAAAGTTATTAGTTGTTTTTATCTTTCTTTTAGTTATTGTCGTTGTAGGCTCATTGGTTGCACCAAGCTTTATAGACTGGAATAGTTATAAGACTCAAGCGACTGAACAAATCAAGTCTGCAACGGGTCTTGATGTGTCTTTGAAGGGTGATTTGGCTTTTAGTATTTTGCCACTTCCAAAGCTTATGGCTCATGACATTACGATTCTAAGTCCTGAAGATGCTAAGTTTGATTCTATTGCTTCGCTTGAGCGCTTTGATGTCAATGTTGCCTTAATGCCGTTACTTAGCGGTAAAGTGGATGTACAATCCGTCTCCTTGATCGAACCCAATATCAATATTGAAGTTGATAAGAACGGAAAATTACTTTTGATGACAGATAAGCTTAATGCTTTGATGACAACAAAAGAAGATGGAAAGGCTCCATTGAAATCCTCTTCCATGCCCGACATCTCTTTCCGCAATGTTACTGTTAAGAATGCCACCATTACTTATTACGACCACAAATCTGGTAGCCAACACAATATCAGTAATATCAACTTTGATCTGGCGGCTGATAATTTAACTGGTCCTTATGACATTAATGGCCATCTTTTTCATGAGGGGCGAGCGCTTAATATTAATTTAGAAACTGGTCAACTTGACCTTGAGGGAAAGGTTGTTTCCCTTAAATCAAAGGTATCAATTACACCAGATGATATTTCTTTAGGCTTTGCAGGGGCTTTGAATTTTGATGCAGAGCCATCTTTGCAGGGGCAATTGCAGTTCGAGTCAACTGCTAAAGCACCATATATTACCAAGCCAGTTAAAGGGCAGGGACTTCTGACAGCGGACAAGAATGCTATTAAGTTTACGGATATGGAGATTGCTTCGGCAGGAGATATTTCTGTTTCAGGTGATGCTTCTTATGAAATTACAGCTTCCAAATTTGCTGCGAATTTAAAATCTGGCAAATCTGTAAACGCCAAAGCACTTTTGGGAAATGCCTTTCCCTTTGAAACTATATCTTTTGATATAAGCGCCAGTGGTGACCTAACAAAAATATCAATTAAGGATTCCAAAATTATATTGGATAAATCACAACTGCTTGTCTCGGCAGATTATTTATTGCCTGTAAACGGTAGATCAAAACTAGATATGGACGTCTCATCAGAAAATCTGGATTTGCGGAAATTATCTGCTAGCTCACAAGGAAATGCAAAAATTCCTTTGAAAAAATCACTGCAAGATACTGCAAAGTCTCTGACCTTGCCTTTCGATCTTGATATTGCTGCCAATATTAAAAATCTAAAATATGCAGATTTTGATCTTAGGGATTTGATTTTAGATGCAAGTATTAATAAAAATTCTGCAAATATCACAGATTTCAAAACCTCTAATTTTCATGGCGCTACAATCGGGGTTAAGGGAAAAGTAGCGGATATCAAAAGCATTGCGGGGATTGACTTAGATACTAGCATTACTGTTACGAATATTAGTGTCTTTAAAAAGCTTATTATGATGGAACAAAACCCTTATGCAGTATTATTGGATAAGGCTACTATTTCTTCAAAACTTGATGGTGGCATAGAGAGCGTAAATCTTACATCTAATATTGCGGCTCAAGGCGCTAATATCTATGTGAAGGGTAAGGTTTCTGATCCAGTTGGCAGTTTGGCAATATCGGGATTGTCCTTGCAGGTGAAACATCCTAATACGCAAAAGTTCCTAACTAGTGCGCTTGGTTTTGCCGATATGGGATATGATTTAAGTAAAACTCTGGATTTCTACACAGATCTCTCTATGTCAGGTAACGAAATCAAGCTTGCCAATATCAAGGCCAGTATTTCCTCTATACCTTTATCAGGCGCCATTACAGTTACTATGAAAGATCCAAGACCTTATGTTGCAGGTGATTTTAAAACTGGTACAGTTAAGTTAATCAGCAGCAGTGCTGCAACAAGAAGTGCGGAACGCTGGTCAAAAGAACCCATTAGTACGGCCGCCTTTGGTGCGGCAGATGCAAAGATTACGTTTGCTGCTGAGAAAATTCTTAAAGATTTGATTGTGTTCAATCAACCTTCTTTTAATCTATCTCTTAAGAATGGCAAAATGGATATTAGCAATTTCAAAGCTGGCATTTTTGATGGATCACTGGCGATGGAAATGAGTATTCAAACTGTACCCGAGCAAGAGAGACAGCCCCTTCATATTACCGCCAAAACAAAGCTAAGCGATATATCTTTGAGAAAAGCTGCTGAAGTTCTGGTTAGCCGAACTTTTGCAAAAGCAGAAGGGACAGTTGGCGCTGATATAGACATTAAAACATCAGGATTAAATCAGGCAGCTATGATTTATGATCTCTCCGGTTCGGCCTTGTTAAATGGTAAGGCAATTACTGTGCATGGGCTGGACATTAAGCGTTTTGCCCGTGCTTTGTCCGCGGAAAGCAAGACAGGTGATAGTGTGCTGGGCTTATGGAAGAGTGCCTCTTCTGGTGGTAGTACGTATTTTGATACACTTGATGGACAATTTTCAATCAAGGAAGGCATTATAAATATTAACAAGCTTGATTTGGATGGTCCTCAAGCTTATTTGCAAACAAGCGGTAATGTAAATCTGCCGAAATGGTCTCTCAGTACAAAGCATAAGATTTCAGTCAAAACGGAAGTTGAAGGTGAGGCTGAAATTCCATCTTTTGAAATCGGTTTTTCCGGGCCGCTGGATAATCCGTCCCAGACATTCGGGCAAGGACTGCTGAAGGATTATCTGAACCGGAAAATCAATCGCAAGATCAATGACATTTTGACTGACGCCATAGGTGGTAGTCGAGAAAGATCTAATGATAGTGGACAGGATGTGCAGCAACAAGAACCAGCTTCTGGTGGAAACGGTAGACCTGAACCTAAAGAAGTTATCAAAGACGTGCTCAAGGATTTACTTCGCTAGGTCCGTCATTCAAAATATAATTCAAAATATAAACCCGAATTGCACTAGAAAGATTATCTCTTTTCCTCTGCTGATCGATCTCGGTTATTATGGCATTGAGAGACAAGCCTTTTGCCTTGGCGATTTTCTTTAACAACACCCAGAACTCTTCCTCAAGTGAGATACTTGTGTGGTGATTAGCTATCTTGACTGAATATTTTTTCATGATTGCTTTTTTGTGAATGATCCGATAATACACGCAAGTTATACTGGAAATGTACCTTTGTATAGCGGATAATCCACGAGAAAAAGAGAGAGTGTTTAGCCATGCCATGTCATGTAGCCATTGATAAGAAGAGTGCTGTTGTCGGTCCTGACGTTACTGTTGAGGCTGCTCTGGAAAAGATCCGCAAGGAAAATCTGTCTGGTATTGCAGTGCAAGATGAGCAGGGTGAGTTAATTGGTCTTTTTACAGCTAAAACATTACTTGGAAATATTATTCCCGTTTCTATTGCGATGAGTGATGGCATTCAAATTGACGTTAAAATAGAAGCGGCACCCGGTGTGGCAAAACGTTTAAGAAAAATGTACCCGCTAAGCATTACAGAGGGTATGGAGCGTAAATTTGATACTGTTGGCACAGACGCTCCTATATGGGAAGGTGTTACCAAGATAACCAAATATGGTGGTCCTTTGGCTGTTCTTGATTCAAAGGGCAAATTTAAAGGACTTATTACAAGCGAATCCTTGGTTAAGGCTCTTGAAAATACAGAAGAAATGGATGCATAGGCCAATTCTATGAAGTTTTTACTGAATTATTTTTTACCGATTATTATCTTTATGGGACTAGTTTTTGTTCTTGTTGTACTCGTTATGGCATCATCGCCAATGCCGATAACAGAGCCTGTTCCTGATCAACAAATGCAACAAGGCAAGGGGCCTATGGTGCCTCCTGTACCTTCTGAAAACACTGCTATAAAATCACCTGAAGTGGTTAAGTCCGAAAATAAGCTTGTAGTACCTCCACCAATTGAGGGCAAAAAGCCAGAGGATTTAAATGTCCCACAAGCTTTGCCATCAGAGCCTTTAACGATCACACTATCAAATGGTGAAGATATTGTATTTGAAACAGAGCTAGCAAAAACACCGAAAGAAAAAGCAATAGGGATGATGTTTCGTGGATCTGTTCCAGAGAATACAGCCATGTTATTTCTCTTTGATGAGAGCAAAGAGCGTAATTTCTGGATGAAGAATACGTTTGTTCCACTTGATATTATATTTATCAATATTGATGGAATTGTGCATCATATTCATGCCGAAGCCGTACCAGGCAGTCTGGCTCCTGTAAAATCTAATGGGGAGGTTCCAGCTGTTCTAGAAATTAGCGGAGGTGAAGCTGAACGCTTTGGTATAAAAGTTGGAGATCAAGTCGAAAGTGATACTCTGTCATTATACTTGAACCAACTTAAAGCCGAATAATTCTAAATATATTCTTGCTGTTTCATATTTCTTCGTGTAAAACACGTCACATCTTGGCAAACCGCCAACATCGGAGCGTAGCGCAGTCTGGTAGCGCACCTGTTTTGGGAACAGGGGGTCGGGGGTTCGAATCCCTCCGCTCCGACCATTAAAATCAATAGGTTAGTGTGCATAAGTAAATTTTACCACCGCACATAGATACCACCTAGATACTCCCATAAAAATCTTTCTTTTAAAGTCATTTGATTGATTTAAACAAGATTTTATTTCCTTGGGCTTGGCTTAAATTATTTTGATCCCCCCCCCACACCCTTCAATTTTTATCTACATAAGAACCTGATTCACGTTGGGCAAAAATCAAGTGTCCCGCATCATTTTGACACTTGAGGACTCAATATTCAAACTATGCTGTCTAGCGGAATAAGTAGTAAGTATGGATTACATCGCTATGCGGTTTTGTGTAGAGTTTGCCTGTAAACCATAAACCTCTTGGTTAGCAGCTTCTCCTTGGGTCGGAATAGTAACAATATTCTCGGCAGCAACACCCTGCACATATTGATTATAAGTTGCCAGATAGTCTTTGACATCATTGTATTGACCTTCATCCATAGCCTCAACTGACGTCTCGAAATCATTTCTGGCATCTTGAAGCCGCTCACCATAATAAGCCTGACGATCGGGGTCTGCCTCAACACTCATTTTATCTTCAAAATACTCGGCTCTAGCCTTTGCTTGCAGAAGATCAAGAACATCACCCCGCTCATTCAAAGCGGCATGATCTCCTGTTAATTGACGCGCCGTAACCTCCTGCAAATCAACAGAGGGCAAGGCATCATATATTCCCTGAGTTCGCAGCGTATTACCGCTCATGTAATCATAGGCATCATCGGCAGCATTTAAGGCAACTTCTCCGGCAGCTAGGGCACTCTGTCCTGCATACTCCGCCACATCAATCGTAGCAGATGGCAAGCGATCAATGTTTTGCGCGATATATGTTCCGCCATCTTTCAGCATCAAAGCCAGTGAAGAAGGCTGTAGGGACTCGCGCAATTCGCCTTGCACGTTATAACGATCCGCCCAGTCATTAAAGGATTGTTGAACGCCCGCTTCCCCTAAAACAACTGTAGGGTCTGCACCTTGGGCAATATGCCCCGCCATAATGATATTATACTCAGCAACAGCCTCCGGTGAAATTTGGCCATTATCTATAGCCGTAGCAAGCTTGTCTTTTAGCTCCGCTGCTTCCGCAGTATTCGGCAACATTCCGACTATCGGAATTGCACCAAGTATAAGCATACCTGTCTTTTTTACGACCGGACCAGCGGCTTCGGAAACGACATTATAGGCTTTCTTGAGGGGGCTATCGACTTTAGGCGAGTTTGGCGCACTGTAATCCAGTGGTTTTAATGGCTCTGTTTTTACGGCATCACCTGCACGCGCATAATCTGTCCGCAAATCACCCTTGCCTAAAACACGATCAGGCATATTTTCTAACTGAACTCTGTATTTCTCTAGATGCTCAATCCAACCACCATCTGAGACGGAACGGATTTCTGGAGTTACGCCGCCCATATTCTTTGTAGCTTCTTTTATTTCATCAGCAAATATTCCAGCACTTTTTCTGCTTCGGTCACGCATCAGCGTTCCAGCATGCCCATCACCTTCAGTAAATTGCGCTGGTGTAAACGTTATCCGAGCATTATTAGCTTCTGAACCATTGTAAAAAACCATTCGGTCATTAGACGTATCAATAATATATTTTGTATTTGGATCATTAAGTGTTTGCCGGACATGTTGGCGGAAATCCTCTTTATCGAATGCTGATAAAGGACCACCTCTGGAATCTCCTGCTGTACGCTGTTTACCTTTACTATCTTCATTTCTAAGATCTTCAAGACGCCGTATCCCAGCATGTTCTGCAAGGCTATCTATATACTTTTCTACAACATCGTTTTCACTCATGAGTGATTTTCCTGAAGAAATTGAGAAACACCTAAATTATCAAAAAGCATATCGTATAAGTCATCTAAAACCTTCTGCCAGCCATCTTTTTCATCTAATATAGAGGATATGATTAAGTTATCCGCCTCTCTGGTAACTTTATGGAATAATTCAACCTTATCTAATGTAATAACAGTGATTTCATTATCTAGTAACGTAGATAATAAACTTAGGATTTCATTCGCTTCATCAAGTGTAAAATTCCGAATAGAAAACTCCAAATCACCATAATGATCGCGCAGATAGGTTACGACTTCAATTAACGTAACACGCTCATATTCTGATAATTCTAGCTGCCTATCGCCATTTTCAAGGGTTTTTATTTTCATTATGCCGCTTTCCCCATCTCTAAAACCATTATCATAATCATGGCTTTTTTCCTTATTTTCACACAGAATTATGCATCATAAGAATTTTAATAAAAAAATGCAAGTTTAGCATTTTAGAGACAGTACCTTTGTATCATTTGTTGCAATCCTTAGTTTTTATGAATACAAAGAATATGAGCTTGTCGAAAAAGGGCAGCTTGGGGCTTTACAACCTCACTAACGCGGTCAAAAGACATCAGGCCG
>DCKO01000043.1 GCA_002320665.1 Micavibrio sp. UBA1672 | reverse complement strand
TTTTAGCTTCTTTAATTCTTTGATAAGCATTTTTTTATCCTTTTCATTTGTCTTTCTTGGTAGGGGTGGCGGGATTCGAACCCGCGACCTGCCGCTTATCTGGCGCTTACGGGGTATAAACCCGCTGCTCTACCACTGAGCTACACCCCCGAAAGAATGGGTAAATTCTTCGGGGATGTATTCGAAAGTAAGTTCGGCTATTGCGTTTGCTTGTCATACGCCTAGCCTTTCACGCAGACGATCTGCTTGAGTGTATGCACGATCTCCACCAGATCAGTTTGCGCGGCCATGACGGCGTCAATATCCTTATAGGCCGCAGGCGTTTCATCGATAACACCTGAGTCCTTACGGCATTCAACACCTTCGGTGGCTTTGCGGTGATCCTCCAGCGAGAATTTCTTCTTGGCCTTGGTACGGCTGAGCGCTCTTCCCGCCCCGTGTGAACAGGAACAAAAAGATTCCTCATTGCCTTTACCGCGGACAATATAGGAGCGTGCTCCCATGCTACCCGGAATGATACCAAGCTCGCCTTCGCGGGCGCTCACTGCCCCTTTACGGGTCAGCCAAACATCCGCGCCGTAGTGATGCTCTTTTGCCACATAGTTATGGTGACAGTTCACCGCCGCTTTCTCTATTTTGAAAGTCGGCAGAGAATTACGCATCACATTCAGGACACGATCCATCATCACCTCACGGTTATGACGGGCGAAGTCCTGCGCCCAGAGCAAAGCCTCGATATAATCATCGAAGAGCGGATCGCTTTCCTCGAACCAAGACAAGTCTTTATCCGGCAGGCCGATCCCTTTTTTAATGAGGGATTCTTTGGCTTCCGAGATAAAGTAAGTCCCGATACGGTTGCCGATTCCGCGGCTTCCCGAGTGGAGCATTACCCAAACGCGGTTGTCTTCATCAAGGCACACTTCGATAAAGTGGTTACCACTACCGAGTGAGCCAAGATGCACGACATGGTTTGCGCCGCTAATAGCCGGGTGCTTTTCCTCGATTTTCTCAAGGGCTACATCCAGACCGGTTGATCTAAAACGATTGGATACGGAATTAGGGATTCCGTCTTTCCATCCGCCTTTGATCCCGACACCGCCATGCGGCACAGCCGCTTCGATATCAGAGCGAAGCCCAGCCAAGCTTTCGGGCAGATCATCTGCCGTTAGGCTTGTGCGCATCGCCATCATACCGCAACCAATATCCACGCCGACCGCCGCAGGAATAATCGCGCCTTTCGTTGCGATCACCGAGCCGACCGTTGCCCCCTTACCCATATGCACATCAGGCATCGCCGCGATATGCGAATGGACAATGGGCAGGCGAGAGATATTGCCAAGCTGCATTTGGGCTTCCGGTTCGAACGGAACGCCCTTAATCCACGCTTTGACAGGAACACCTCCTGCTTCCATAGTTTCATATTGTGCCATTTTAAACTCCTGTTTCTTTGGCGTTAAACATAAAAAAACCCTCCTAAGACTATGGCCTTGGAGAGCTGACAAATGTTTTTCAGATTTTTAAGCTAAAAGCTTGTTAAACTCCTGAGAAACCCTCCCTTGACCAGATGCGCGCACGATCATTACCCAGCGGTGATATGTGCTGTGCCCGTTCGTTTGCATCAAATGTTAAAAATAGCGTTTTCATTGCTTTAAAATCCAAAAACCTTGCCCGAATCATTTCCGGCAAGTGGCGGGAGTATGTTTGTATTCGCTTACGCTGTCAAGTTCTAAATATATTTACCATTTTTCCATATAGTGAAATTCTGGACAAATAAGGCGCAAATGCCTTATAATGCTTTCAAAAAGCGGGATAATAAATGTCACAAAGTATTGAAGAACATGAAGAAGTTTTGCCTTTGACTCCGTCTATTCCAACGGAGCCTTCTGTTTCGTCAGTAAAACCTGATGGCAAAATCCGCCTTAGTGATACCCCGCCACCCGAACCACCACCAGCCCCTGTAGAAGGTAAGGCTTGGAATGCGCAACATGATCTTGGTACAGTTAAAATTGTCGAAAATTCTGACGAAATCGTTGCCAGAATTCGCGAACGACTGGAAAAAAGCCCTACAGCCAAATCATTTTTGGAAAAATTGGATAGTCATGGCGGGCGCATTGTTATTGCCGATTTAGGCAAACCTTCCGCAGAAAGCACATTATTTGGCGCTTTTAATCCGGAAACAGGCGTTTTAAGAATCAATAGTCATTTATCGGAAGATATGATGATTTTAACCGCCGCTCACGAATTAACGCATGCAGTTCCACAATCAGCGGATAGTAGTTATCTTAATCGTAATGTTGAAGAGATGAATGATTTCACACCCGCGGCTGCGGCAGGCTGGTTATTTGGAGCAGAAGCCGCAGCAGAAACAACATCTATCCTAATCGCTTATGAAATGAAGCAGGCAGGAGATGAAAAACCCTATGATGTTGCCTTGAATTACAATGAGCATCTGGAAAATATTATGGGTTTGACGACTGGCTTTTGGGGACTAGAGTATCTTCAAGAAGAAATCGGTATACATCTTATAGATTTTGATAAGCCGCAAGATACAAGAGACGAAGCTATGGCCAAAGCTTTTGATCAGAATATAGATCAAGGTTTAGATAAGGCTTTGGCAAGTGCTTTTGATACTTGGCTTACGCACCCTTCAGGAATCGGTTCGTATATTACCCAAGCTAACTCTATCTACAGCAAGTCGATTGATCACGTTGGCTATCATAAAGAATTTCAAACTTATGTGATGTCGGACCACCCTTCGGATGATGTCGGTGTGCGCACACTGTCAGCAGAAGAACTTTCCACGATTATGACGATAGGCTCTTATGATATTTCACAGCATGTTACGATTAATCCTAATAATGACGATCAAATATTGGAACGAATTGAAGCTGTAAGCAGTTATCATGCAGGCAAATTCAGAAAAATGACTGCGAATATTGAAACCTATAATGAAACGGGTGCACCACCAAGTGGTCGTAATGCATACAGGCTTGAAGATTTAACAGAGTATCATAATTCAGACTTTAAGGATCAGGTTGAATTTTTTGAATATGTTGATGCTAAAGAAAATGGAAAACTGGATTACATCAGTGGTTATGTAGATTTCCGGATTAATGAGCCAAGCACTTCGGAGAATATCTTTTTTGATCGATATGTTGAATTAACAAAAAGAGGGGTTTTACCTCTTCCCGATATGCCTGAGGATGTTGAAGATTTTGCACGTGAATATGGTCAAGGCATTCGTGATATTAATATTAAGCTGGCTTATTCGGGGGCAGTTAATAGCGGTGATCATAATTTGGTTAGAGCAACGGAAGCTGTTTTCAGGGCAATATCCGAGCATTTTGAACCAGATGATCCTACGGGCAGTCTTATTACTAATTTACAAAGTGCCAACATAGGTGATTTTAACACTGGATCTACTCTGATGTATGATCTTGTTTATGACATTGACCGCTACAGTCCTGACATACAAGAGGCACTTAATAATTTGTTTGATGCGCATCTTATACATTACGGTATTTTTAATCAGGATGCCGCAATCCCTGATCATATTAGTAGCACTATAGCGGAATTTGATAACCCGCTTTTATCCAGATCCTATAAAGCGATAGCTTCGCACGGGACACCAGAAGAACTTGCCGCATTTGTACAAACTGTTCAAAATATTGATGACCTAAAAGATGCGGGCGTCAGTGAATATGTTATAGATAATACCATTGATACAATATCCAATAGAATATTAAGCAAATATAGTCCGGAAGGCTTTGGCTGGGAAAACTATGGTAATATTGGGCATCATCTCGAGACATATCCGGCATTAAAACACGCTGTCAGCCCGCTAGAAGGTATTGTTAAGCTTGTTGACGCAACACCATCATTTGATCAGGAGATCCCCCCTGAACCCACACAGGCAATTCCGTTATAAAATTCTAGATTTTCTAAGCTGCTGCAGCCTTGTCACCAAGGAGGTGCTCAACAGCTTCGCGTTCTTCGCGGAGTTCCTTATCTGTGGCGTCCATGCGTTCGCGGGAGAAATCGTTAATTTCTAACCCTTGTACGATTTCGTATTTGCCGCCCTTACAGGTTACGGGATAGCCATAAATCACGCCCTCTTCGATGCCGTATGACCCATCAGAGGGAATTGCCATAGAAACCCAGTCACCATCGGGGGTGCCGAGTGCCCAATCGCGCATGTGGTCGATGGCGGCGCTGGCGGCGCTGGCGGCGGAAGAGGCTCCACGGGCTTTGATGATGGCGGCGCCGCGTTGCTGAACTTCGGGGATGAATGTGCCCTCATACCAGCCTTGGTCTACTTTGGATAAGGCGTCCGCGCCTGCAATCTTGGTTTGGTGGAGGTCTGGATATTGTGTGGAGCTGTGGTTGCCCCAGATTGTCATATGGGTAATATCGGTCGAATCTGTGCCCGTTTTTTCAGCCAGTTGCGAGATTGCGCGGTTATGGTCTAGGCGCACCATCGCGGTAAAGCATTTTGGATCAAGGTCAGGGGCGTTGGCCTGTGCAATGAGTGCATTTGTATTCGCAGGGTTACCTACGACCAAAACTTTTACATCGCGGCTGGCGTGATCATTGAGTGCCTTGCCTTGAGGGCCGAAGATTGAGCCATTGGCCTCGAGCAAGTCTTTGCGCTCCATGCCCGGCCCACGTGGGCGAGCCCCGACAAGAAAGGCAAAATCTACATCCTTAAACGCAACATTTGCATCATCTGTTGTCACGACATCCTTAAGCATCGGGAAAGCACAGTCTTTAAGTTCCATCACTACGCCTTCAAGCGCGCCAAGAGCAGGCGTTATCTCCAGCAAATGCAGAATTACGGGCTGATCTTCTCCGAGCATCGATCCCGATGCGATGCGGAAGAGTAAAGCATATCCAATTTGACCTGCTGCGCCTGTAACTGCGATGCGAACTGGTGATTTCATGTTTCTGGAACCTTTCTGTGATGAATACGTTATTTTCTGGCTAATACGCTACAATGTTTGTTTGGGATCGACAAGAATGAATACACATTATTCGTTGCAATCAAGATTTTCGATCATTTCATATTGTGTTTGAAGACCAACAAAGTTCAGGGTTACACCTTCTGCTGTGCCGCCTTCCTTTTCATTCTTATAATATACATTGCGCCCGATCCATACAGGATGGTAGTCAACGGCTCGATCAAATGCATCCTGAAAATCATATAAAAGGTCGATATTGTCACACATGCATGTCTCATTTGTGCTTCCCTCCCCCATACAAACGCCAACTTCATCAGACAGAACATCAACGACTTCATTTAGTTCTTTTGCATCTTCGATATCACCTTCGTCTTCTAACATTATGATATCTGTGTCATTCGTATCTGCTGCATAGGACGGGGCTGACAAAAAGCCTGTTGCGATCAACATACTAAACAGAGCCACTAAAATTGTTTTTCTTAATAAAGTCATGATTATACGCCTCATAAAAATAATAATATCATGCGCACTATAGCATTATATTTAAGGATATCCATCACTTTGCATCTCAATAAGTCTGGAAATTGTGCGCTCGAACTCAAAGGCATGGTCGTGGCCAGTATAAAGTTTCTCCGGCTTAGCTGCAGCGGTAATTATAACGCGCCTGCGGCCTTCATATAAAGCATCAATCAGATTCATAAGACGCTTGGCTTCGTTCCTGCGGTCATAGCCTAGTTTCGGGATATCTTCTAAAAATACGGTGTGGAAATGCTGTGTGATGGTCAGATAATCTTCTGCCCCGTGAGGACGTTCACATAGCTCGGCAAAGGTAAATCTGGCTATGCCATCGGCCGATTCTCTAGTAATAATCTGCCGACCCTTAACTTCTATGCTCTGTTCTTTCACCTCAAGCCCTTGTGTTAGTGCTTTAAATAAAGAATCGGCTTGTTTTCTGGCTTCTTTGTTTAGCGGCGAGAAATAAGTCCCTTCGATTTTTACACCAAGTACACGATAATCGTGCGGACTATCAAGATGGAGAATATTCACTCTGGATATCAGTAATTTTATAAAGGGCAGGAATAGCTCTCGTTGAAGCCCACCTTCATAGAGCCTGTCAGGCTCCCAGTTACTTGTTGCGACAACGACCAGATCATTTTCAAACAGAATTTTAAAAAGCCGTCCTAAAATCATAGCATCTGTAATATCTGTGACGTGGAATTCATCAAAACAAAGGACATCATAGCGCCGTGTAATTAACTCTGCCAAAGATGGTAGTGCCTGATCCACCAGTCCTCTGGCCCCGTCATCCATACGGCGGGAATGGATATAGTCATGAACCTCAACCATGAATTCATGGAAGTGAACACGGCGGACTTTCACCGTATCAGGCAATGTTGCCACAAACAAATCCATAAGCATTGATTTACCGCGCCCTACGCCGCCATGCATATATATGCCCTTTGGGGACTGGACAAGATTCTTTTCCTTGGGAGGCGAACTAAACATACGTTGAAACAAGCTGGACTTTCGCTCTTGCTGTTTTTCTACGGTTAGTTCCTCATAAAGGCGCTGTAATTCCTGACATGCTGTTTCTTGCACAGAATCGGGCTTTATATCACCCGATTCTATTTGCTTTTGATATTCTGCTAATGGCCCTGATGATGTCACTTTGCCGTGCCTTGTTCTTTTTTTGATGCGGTTATCCTGATCAACACTATAGAAATTTCGTATAGCGCCAAGACAGGGATTGCCAGTAAAAATTGGCTAATAACATCAGGCGGGGTTAAAAGCGCCGCCATAATAAAGGCGATGATGATCGCATATTTGCGCTTAGAGGCCAGCCAGTTAGCACTTACAATCCCCGCACGGCCCAAAAGGGTTAGAAATACAGGCAATTGAAAACATAAACCAAAAGCAAATATAAGTGTCATGATCAGATCCAGATACTCACTGACGCGCGCTTCAAGTTGTATTGGCAGCGCCGTACTCTGGGCATCGCTCTGGAAGCTCAGGAAAAATGGCCACGCCATTGGCAGCACGAAATAATAGACACAAGCTCCGCCCAGAAAGAATAAAGCTGGCGTTGCGACTAAAAATGGGAAGAAAACCTTCTTTTCATTTTTATATAATCCCGGTGCAACAAATATCCATATTTGTATCAGCAAGATTGGAAAGGTAAGGAACATGCCAGCAAAAAAAGCGACCTTCAAATAGGTAAAAAAGGCCTCGGTTAGCCCTGTATATATCAAACGGTTCGTATCGTTTTCTGTCATGGATTTCGCAAGAGGCTCTATCAGAAAGCTGTAAATTTCATCAACAAAGATAAAGGAAATTGTTGTCCCTATGAGCATTGCACAAATCACCCAGATCAAGCGGGTGCGCAGTTCAATCAGATGTCCGCTAAGAGGCATAGCTTGGGCTTCTGGCGGATTATTTGCGCTCATCATCATCCTCCCCTTGCCCTTCTTTGGATTGCTCTAATTCGGCTATATAGTCTTCATCAGCATCTGCTTCATTAAACTCAGCTTCATCATCAGAAGTTCTATCCTCAAAATTGACGGATTTGCGAATATCATCAAGATCAGCATCACGCATAACATCTTCAAATTGCTGGGATAGAGCAAATTTTATATATTGGATACGCCTGAAAATACGCCCCAGAGCCACCATGACCTTTGGAATATCATCCGGCCCGATCATGAAGACGGTGATAATTATAATAACAAGAAGTTCCGGCCAACCGAAATCCAACATGGCTTAGCCTCCGCCCGTCAGGCCTTTGAGAAAGTCAAAGCACAGCATTAGCCCCATCACATAGCCCGGCACAACAATAGCCGCATTCAAAAAGATACCTGCATTGATCAAAAAACCACGCTCTTCATCGCTTAGCTCTTTTTCTTCTTCCAATAATTTTTCAGCCTTTTCAGTTCCTCTGACAGATTGCCCGAATTCCCAACTGATCCCGACAATTGTCATAGGAATGACAAAAAAGCCAAAGAAGTCGGCTAAAGGCTTATGATAGAATCCGATTGTAAAGACAAAGATACAGACAATTGAAAAAATTGAGGAAATTGCAGCAACATAATCCTCTTGCAGCGGCTCCACGAGACTAAAGCCCGAGAGAATTAAAACAAATAAGAGATATAGTAATATCCACCACGGGACAAAAACATCTGAGATTATCTCAACCATCGACCTTGTCTTTGTTTTCGGAGTCTTTGACTTCGGATTTTGATGTATCAGTGCTGCTCTTTTCCAAAGCCTGCTTTTCGTTATCTTCTTCTTTCAAGCCCTTTTTAAAGCTTGTTATGCCCTTGGCAAGGTTTTCCATGATCCCCGGCACTCTGCTCGCCCCGAAGAGCAAGATCAGTAAAATTATAATTATCAAAATTTGAGTTGGTCCCGGCATCATCGTGACTTATCCCTTTGCTTCTATAGGCGGAGCACAATTATCCTGTGTTTCACTGTCCTCGCCATCGGAAATATGAGTTATACCTTCTACGCCTTCCATAGTCTTTTGTCCAGCGAACAGATCATCCTGATGCGTTACAGTCTGTATAGCAGGCCTACGATCCAATAATCCTGAAGCCTTCATTTCATCCATACCCGGTAAGTCCATCAGAGATTCCAGCGAGAAATGATCAAGAAATGCATTTTCCGTTACCCATGTTAGCGGGCGGCCTAATGTCTCGCGTCTGCGGCCAGGCTTTATCCATCCCATTTCCATTAGCACATCTAGCGTTCCTCTATGCGTTGCAACCCCCCTGATATTCTCGATTTCTGCGCGTGTAACCGGTTGGTGATAAGCAATAATTGACAGCGTTTCCATTGCCGCACGGGAGAGCTTTTTTTGAACATGTTTTTCGATATTCAAAAATCCGGCCAAGTCTTTTGCCGTTCTGAAAGCCCATTTTCCTTCGATATTCAGCAATTGGACTCCTCGGTTCTCATAATGCTTCTGCAGTTGTAACAGCAAGCTTCCCACATCAGCGCCATGCGGCATGCGCTCATGCAAATCCGCCGCACTCATCGGCTCTGCAGATGCGAAAAGCAAAGCCTCCAGTAGCCGGATGTGATCTTCTCTCCCTATTTCTTTTTCTTCTTCTATGTCTTTAGCCATGGAATTCCATCATCTTTAAGCCAATCATAATTGCAGAAAATATAACCAACACCGGAAATATAAACCCTTTTATGATAATTGATATAATATTCTCGGAGCGCTCATCTTTATACTTTAATTTCATATCCTTACCATCATAGCTGTGTACTAATGCCTCGTTACGCCTGACATGCTTATTCGGATTACTCACCGTTCCTGTGCTGTACATGCGTGCCATTAATGTTACGCTCCAGATGACTATCGATAAGATAAAAATCAAAAGCTCCGTACTAAATATAAAGCTCCATAATAAACTTTCTGCATCAATGCCTTTATCAAATACAATTTCAGGCACGCCCACCATGATCAAAATATTCTGGATATACTCATTTTCAAACATCATCTTGATCCATCTGTGAAACGCTGCGCATATACACAGGTCGAAACAGACCGTCTTGCCTGATTTCCAGCTTACCTTGCTTAACAAGTTCCAGCCCTGCTGTGAAAGTCGAGGCTAAAACCGAGCATGTATATAAACGGTCACCTCCTTGTTCATCGGGTAAAAAACTATGCAGTGTTGTCCAGACACTTGCCACGCCTTTGCGTGGTAGATTGCCCAGCATTTTTGTAAGGCGGCTCATAGCATCCTCTGTGGACATCACATTTATTGTCGGCAAGTCATAATTGGTATTTTCTTTACGCTTTTCTATATTTCCATAGGCCTTTAAAAGGTCATATAGAGATACGTTCCAGCTCGTTTTTATTTCAACAGAAAGCCCTTCTGATCCACCTCTTCCATATATACCTTGCCCGAGCTGTGGCCTTGCCTGTAATGCTTCGGCGGCGTTTTGCATAGCCTCCAAACGACGGAGCTGGAATTGCAAAGCTTCGGCCATTTCTTCTGCTGTGGGCTCTTCCGAGTTTTCCTCTTGAGGTAAAAATAAGCGGGATTTCAAATAAGCAAGCCATGCCGCCATAACAAGATACTCAGCCGCCAGTTCAAGATTTCTGTGCTTGGCGCGGTCTATGAATTCAAGATATTGCCGAACAAGTTGCAGGATTGAAACTTTGGCGAGATCTACTTTTTGGGCGCGTGATAATTCCAGCAAAACATCAATTGGACCTTCATAGCCATCAATATTCAGCAGAAGCCGATCAACATTATCTTCCGTTTGAACCGGAGCATCGTCTTGATATGCTATATTGTCTTGCCCCATGATTAATACCCATTGTCTAAAGCCTTAAACTGCTAAAGTTCCGTATTCTGCGCCATCATGCAATCTTTTTAGGGTTTTTTGCGAGATTTTTCCTATTTTCTCGGCGATTTTAGCCATTTTTTCGTATTCGCCGCCACAATAGAGCGTTAAATCACACCCCGCATCCAGCGTTTTTACCGCTAGCTCGGGCAAGGTGCCGAACTTATCTAGCGCCTTCATCTCAAGGTCATCGCAGAGCAACACGCCTTCAAAGCCTATATCATCACGGATATATTTCTGGATAAACTCTTCGCTTATCGAAACGGGCAGATCTTTATTTAAATCGTCATAGACTATATGCGCCGTCATCCCCCATATTGTCTGCCCGACATCCGAAACGGCAAGGCCCTTAAAAGGTTTAAAGTCAGTGCGTGATAGTTCATCATAGGGCGCATCAACATGAGGCAGTTCCAGATGGCTATCCGCTTTGGCACGACCATGGCCAGGTATATGTTTTATAATCGGCAGCACGCCACTTTTCAGGAAATGCCTGCATACAGATATCCCCAGCCTTGTTACAATCTCAGGATCACTGGAGAAAGATCGATCCCCTATGATGTCATGCGCACCTTCGATGATAATATCAAGGACGGGAGCACAATTAACGTTTACACCTAATTCTACAAGTTCTTCTGCCAGACGGAATGTTTCAAACCTGAGTGCCTCAAGCCCCTTCTCCGCATTCTCAGTATATAAATTACCGAAATACTGCATGGGCTTATGCTCGCGCCAATGAGGCGGCTTCAAACGTTGCACACGCCCGCCTTCCTGATCGATAAGAACGGGACAGTCACGTCCCAGAGTTTCTTTAATATCTTTGACTAGTGATGAGACTTGCTCTGGCGTATCGCAATTGCGTTTAAACAGGATTACACCAAAGGGATCACATTCCTTGAATAATGCTCTTTCATTATCAGTTAAAGACAGGCCGGATACGGAGAAAATTGCGGCGAGTGCACCCTCTGCGCCTTTTGCAAAATTATGGGCGTAAATATACTCAGCGGACAACGAGACATCCTCCAGACTTTTGAGCCTTGATCTTGTCACAGATTTGATTGGCTCTTTCTTTTGTAAACGGACCTGTCTGGATGCGGTAGAATGTTCCACTCGGCAAGCTGGCTTCCTGAACCCGATAAGGAAGATCGCTAAGGACCATAAAGCGGGCTTGCAACTTTGAATATTCGGATGAGGCACGGCCACGATCTGTAATACTGGCCAATTGCACGAAATATTGGGCAGACCCTACAGGATCGACTGTGGCAACTCCGGCGGCAGGCTCGACATTTGCAACACTTTCATCATCTTCACTATTCAAAACGCTTCGAACAAATTCAATTGTGTCGGGCGATGTCGCTGCGGCGTGGAGTTTCGGTTTTTTGGCGATAGCTGCGGAGGCTACTTTACCTTCAAACTCTCTCACTTCCTTTGGTTTTATTTTTTGTAAAAGCTCGGCCTTGGCACTCTTTGCATGTTCATCAATTTTTCCTTCACTCTCTACTGGCTGGGCTTTTGGCTTTTCTATTTTTTGAAGTAATTCACTCTCTTCATTATCCGCATTAGCCTCAATGACTTCTGCCACAGCATCTTTCTGCACATCAGATGCGTTCACAACACTACCTTCATAGGGACTTGATGAGGCGATAGCTTCTTCCAAGGCATCTTCTTTAGAGATCAACGCCCCAATGACATCCTCTTCCTTATCATCAAAAAGATTTCGGACGGTTTCTTTTTCTTCGGGTTGCCTTTCTTCGTCTCCCAAGCTTGCATAGAATGTATTGTCCTGAAATGGTATTTCCATGCCTTGCTGATCTTCGGGGATTGCCTTAACGGGTCTTAAATCCGCCTGCACAATTGGAATTTGCACATTGTCATTTTGTTCGGAGGGATAGGACAATATGATCACAACGATTAAAAGCAACACGGCAATTGCCAGTGAACCATATTTAACTTCTGGTCTCATAAAAAAGTTTTTGTCAGAAGAAAACTTCTTCTTTTTTTTGGGTGCTTTCAGATAGTGATCATACCCGTATTGATGAAATTGTTTGTCTTGGCTCATGATTTTAAAACCCCGAAAGAAATACGCAATATCCAGCCTTTTGATTACCGTAAATCCCAGTAAAGGTCAAAGAGACGCTCATGCTCGCGAATGGCATATCGGTCTGTCATTCCGGCTATGTAGTCGGCTACGATTCGGGCTCTTATGCGCTCATCGCCTTGCCCTCCGGCCTCCTCAACACGCTCTTGCCAATTGGTCGGAAGCAACTGATAATTTCTGTGGAAAGCTTCGAAGAGATCACCAACGATGCGTTCAACCTTAAGCCATATACGATTGATCGTGTAGTGGCGATACATACGCGCATGTAAGAATTCCCGTAATTCCAAAACCTTAGCCTTCATATCTTCAGAAAACGCAACAACCTGCATACCGGCATTTCGGATATCCTCAGGCGATTCGGGCTTTAATTTTTGAAGGCGCGCTTGTGTTTCGCTTAAAACATCATCAACCATAGCGCCAATCATGTCACGTTTAAGCTCATTAACCAGATAGCGCTGGGAGATATCAGGGTATTTTTCTTTCACTCCAGCAAGGACATCTTTCATCAGAGTAACGCTTTCCAACTCATCTACAGAGAATAACCTTGCGCGCACGCCATCTTCTATATCGTGATTATTATAGGCAATATCATCAGCCAGAGCAGCAACTTGTGCCTCCATCGAAGCATAAGTATCAAGGCGCATATCAATTTTTTTATTCAGCTCACGCGCGGCAATATGAGGCTCACCTTTTACAGGTCCATTGTGCTTTACAACACCCTCCAAGGTTTCCCATGTTAAATTCAAACCATCAAATTCGGGATATTTCCGCTCAAGTGTTGTAAGAACCCGCAATGATTGATCGTTATGTTCAAAACGACCATAAGGCTCTATCGATTTTTTGAGATACTCCTCACCAATATGTGCAAAAGGCGTATGCCCAAGATCGTGCGCCAGAGCAACTGTTTCAGCTAGATCTTCGTTCACCATAAAGGAGCGCGCCAATGTTCTGGCGACTTGCGCAACCTCCAAAGTATGGGTAAGGCGCGTTCTATAATGATCACCTTCATGATAGACAAAGACTTGTGTTTTATATTTCAGGCGTCGAAAGGCGCTGGAATGTATGATCCGGTCATGGTCACGCTGGAACGGTGTTCTGTGGCGGCTTTCCGGCTCGTCATGAATGCGGCCTAATGTTTCTTCCGGTTTACTGGCATAGGGCGCAAGGGGAAGCGCACAATAATTATAGGATGGTTCGGTCATATAAGGTTGCCTGTCCTTAGCATTACACATTATAATAGTCTCATGACCATAAATGTTGATGATAGTGCAGTAAAGCGTATTCATGACCTTCGTCAGGAACAAGGCAAGGATAACTTATTGCTCCGCATTCGAATAGAAGGCGGTGGCTGCTCGGGCTTCCAATATATTCTGGAGCTAACCGATACTAAACCCGATGATAATGATCTGGTTTATGACGATAGCGTTATAACGGACGAAATCTCGATGGGGTTTCTAGAGGGAGCGACTATATCCTTTAAAGATGAGCTTATCGGCGCCGAGTTTAAAATTGAAAACCCCAATGCCGTTGCAGGTTGCGGTTGTGGCACATCTTTTTCAACAATTTAATTTATTCCGGCTCATGATTATTGACCGCTTCAAGTGTAAATAATGGCGGGGGATCTTTTTTGATATCAGTGCGCCTTTGGGTACAATCATAGAAACTTTTGCCAACGCCAGCTTTGATACTGTATCTTGACGCTTCGCTTAGTGAGTTTGGCATGCTGGAGTTCACCTCTCCCAACATATCGGAATAGGAAATTTTGTCTATCCCAAATTCTTTTGTAACAGGATCAATGTCCACGCGCGAGATTTCATCACCTAACAGGCCACGTAATTCTTCTGGAAGTTTTTTGCCACCTATTCTACATGCATCTGCACGGTACTGACTGTAGATTGCAATTTTTCCATTGTGTAATTGTTGCCCCAAGTGAATTAAACCGCTTTGAAATCTGTTTAAATCCAGACCTCTGGATAACCCATTTCCAATATTGGCCGTACTCCCTTCTGAAGAAATACCAATTTTAGGGGCACGCACCATAAACTTGGCCAAGGGATCATTTGACAATTTTGTATCAAGATTTCCGACATTAAACCTATCTCACCCCATCTCATCAGGCGTAAGCCATTCTATATCTAACGGATTGATAAGCTTTGATAGCTTTGGTGCAAGCTTACCTATTTCCGACTCGTCAAGAAAATAGTTTATGGCATTTTCTCCAAAATTATAATTCTCAAGATCACTACGTTTTTTTCGTTCTTTGGAGAGTTTGTATTTATGTTTGATTGTATCATACACCCCCTCGCTATACATAACATGTCCCACTGTTGCCAGAAGCGCACCAGTAAAAGCACCCCATACACCTAAATTAGGTTTTGTGGCATATCCGCCCACACCAAATAACACCGCTGCCCCCGCAATATTTCCGCTATGATCTATGACGGCGTTATAGGTTTCTGCTCCAAACTTCTTAAGACGCATATCCTCATATTTTGCGTTAGCCACTTCATCCCAAAGCCTTGAAGACAAACCTTCCCAATGTTGTAACACGCGTTCTCTTGCCTCGACATTAGAGCGTGTTATGCACAAAGTCTGAGTTATTGTTCCATAACCATTGCGAAATGAATTATTCCCATTCAGCCGTCTGATCCCCTCTTCTTTTCCATCTCTTGGCACGGGAACAGTAATGGAAACTCTTCGATTATGACCTTTTTCAGGGCTTATTGTGTAAAGGATATTGCCATTGGTGAAAAAATTATATCCGGCATGTGAAAACCCGCGCAAATGATATTGGGCTTTTGTATTCCTTTGCATCGCGGAACAAAAACTACGAAAAGATAGGTATTGTTTTCCAGCGTTGTTTCTGAAATCCGAGCGTTCCTGTATAGGCTGATCAATACTTCCCTTTGATCGAAAAGCTGCAATCACATAGCCAGCCTCAACACCATCTTTTGTAGCTTGTTCTCGACCATTTGGTAAAAGAGGACCACGTAGATTATGTTCGGCTTTTGAGGCTGCAACCAAAAATGTGTTGGTTGGAATATGCAGTCCTACTCTGCCGTAGGATTGTGGGCGAACCATGACACCATTTTTAAACCCGCGGCGGGTTTCAAAATCCAGATCGGCTATAATATCGTCTGATCCTGCCAGATATTCAAATAGTGGGTCTCTACCGCCCCACGGCCTTTTATTACTCACGTCCACGCACCCGCTTATGTAAATGAATACTTACTATACAGCGCCACTTTTATATCTGTAAAGAAATTTTGGCAAATAATAATTTGCTGCTTTGTAAACTGATGTTATTCTTGCGCCATGAAAATTGTCTCTTGGAATGTTAATTCGATCAAAGCTCGGCTGGATCACGTCCTAAAATATATGGATGAATTTAAGCCTGACCTTTTAATGATTCAGGAACTCAAGGGCCTTGAGTTCCCTAAAAACAAACTTGAGGCCACGGGGTATTACACACATGCCATCACACAAAAATCCTATAATGGTGTTGCGATCATCAGTAAAGAGCCGTTCGAGGTTATTCTAGATGCCTTACCTGAAGATCAGGATGATGAACAAGCGCGTTATCTGGAAATCAAACTCGGGGATGTTCATTATATCAATATTTATTTGCCTAATGGCAATCCTGCACCGGGGCCTAAATATGAGTATAAGCTTGCATGGATGGAGCGTTTATATACTCGCCTTAACGGTTTGGTTGAAGACAATATTCCCTTTGTCATTGGTGGCGATTTTAATGTCATCCCTGAAGAGAAAGACTGCGCATCCCCGCAAGAATGGAAAGATGACGCTCTGTTTCGTATTGAAACAAAAAAAGCATTTAGATCTCTTTTGAATCTTGGTCTTATAGATTCTTTTAGAGTTTTTAATACAGGAGATAAAAACTATACGTTTTGGGATTATCAAGCAGGCGCATGGCAAAAAAATAACGGCATACGCATTGATCATTTCCTGCTTTCTCCGCTTATGGCTGATCGCTTGGAAAGTTGTACCATTAACAAAGCCCCAAGAGGCTGGGAAAAGCCATCTGACCATACTCCCATAGAGCTACATCTGGCGGCATGAAAAAAAACGTATTATTTTTCTTATTTCTTCTAATCTCTTGCGCAAACGGCAATTATAATACACCTGAAAATTACCTTGAAAATATAGATATAGCCTCTCCTACTCCTGATCATTTTGCACATTGCTATCAATATGGCTGTCAAAAAATTGTATACGCCGCGCTAAGTCCAGAAGATCAGGGGAAAATTGTAAATATATTCACTCCGCCATCTAAAAATGCACCGGAAGAACGCGAGAGAATTTCCCATGCTATTGGTTTGCTAGAGAGAATTATAGGTGCAAAGACAGGAACGCAGGTCGACCATTACGGAACGTTTAGAGCCAACGGGCAATTTCAGCAAGATTGTGTCGATGAAAGCGTAAATACAACAATTTACCTTAGCCTGTTAGATCGCATGGGCTTGCTTCGTTATCACAAAGTTCTTGCTCCCGATACACGTTTCCCACTTGTACATGGTGGCAGGTGGCCGCATAGAACTGCTGTTATCAGCAACAAGCATACACAGGAAAATTATGCCGTAGATTCGTGGTTCCATGATAATGGGTTTAATGCAGAGATTGTTTTGCTTAAAAGTTGGAAAAAAGGCTGGAAACCCGAAAGCCACAAAAGAAATAGTAGTGATTTTCAAGATCAGCCGTGATAAAGTGTTCCTGATTGTTCTTATTCTCAAAAGTCCAGAAGTTATATCATGAAAACATTATCCCGTCAGATTGCAGCTGTAAGTTTGCTTGCATTATCAGCCACAGCTTGCAGCATTAACAACCTGCCTATCATGGCCGATGAGACCGCAAGCCGCTTGGCTTCTGCCGCGTGGATGGTTAAACGGGATGTTCCTGCCGGCTCAACTGTTCTACGTGCGTTCGAGCGTATGCATGAGCGCCACCAGCCAGCGAATATTTATATTGAGGGTGAAGGCCATTTAAGTTTCATTGATAACTTCCCAACCCCTGACAATCCTGTGGCTTTGCATTTAGCAACAAAAGACAGCGCCGATAATCTGGCATATCTTGGACGCCCCTGTCAGTATGTCGATGTAGAAAATTGTACATCCAAATACTGGAACGGGCAGGAATATTCGGACATAGTCCTTGAGGCTTATGATGCGGCCCTTAATGATATTGTCGCGCGTTATGACATAAAAGGCATTCACCTTATCGGTCATTCCGGCGGCGGCACAATCGCTGCCCTGTTGGCGGAACGTCGTAGTGATATTTTATCTGTGCGCAGCGTTGCAGGCATTATGGATCCCGAAGCCCATGCGACAATTCATGGTAAGACTTATTCAGATGATGCCATATCCATGCCCATGTCTCTTGGTCCGGATATTAAAGATGTACCGCAATTCCACTTTATTGGCGGCAAGGATGAATATGTTCCTCCTGCGGTGCTTCATTCTTATTTACAAGATTTACCACCCACAAATTGTGTACACAGCCTGATGGTACAAGAGGCAACGCATGATAAAGGTTGGGTCGATAAATGGCCGGAGCTTTTGAAGCTGCCTGTTTCTTGCTACACACCGCCCGAGGACATCATAAAGCCGGAAGGCACAACAGATTTGCAAAGTTTCGTGCCTGACTTTAATAAGGCTTTGAAGAAAAAAGCAAAGCGTAAGACCTCCACTGAAAAGCCCGCAAAACCATAAAACTAAAACTTATAGCTCTTGCGCTAGACCTGCTGGCACTTCGTTATCAACGGTTTCAATATTGCCCTCATTTGATGAAACCCTGAATTCCGGCACACCGGCAAGCTCTAACCCAGTTTGTTTTTTCCAATCAGCCAATCCTTCTGCAATTTTGTCATTAAAGATATCCTGTGCCTGCAAAGCCTGAACAAATGGTAATTCTGCAATCTGGATATTTTGCCTTACCTTTGAAAATACGCTTGATAATAGATCCTCATTACCATCCGCGATAAAACCAACAGCCATATGAACGTGATGCGGTTCAATCACTTCCAGAAGCTCTTCTCTGGTTTTGGGAGGCCCTTCCAATTCAAATTTTGGCATAGTTACAGAAATTCTTTCACCACATAAAGCATTAACATTTTCGGCAATCGCATCATTTGCAGATCTTAAGGCTTTCCATAGTGGCCTTTTACTTAAACCCAAGTCTTCTTTAAAGGTTTTAGAAATAGAATCGAGTTGATCATTAATCATATCCTGATACATGGAGATTAATGGTGCTGTATCTTCTATACCATCATAAAACCCTTCTTCAAGTTTATGACATTCCAAAGTCAAATACGCGATATCAATAATTTGAGGTGCGACAGACTTTAGGCTTTCATTTTTTTCAATCAGATTTGATAAATCATCCATAACAGGAGGTGCAAAACTGTTATCTCTGAATTTTTGAATGCATGAAGAATCTGGGTATCGACCATTTGTTTGCATTGATGCAATTATCTGTTCGTCGACTGTTGTCTCAGGAATTTCAGAGGTTTCTTCAAGATATTTTTTTGTGGTTGGCAAGCCATTACCCATTTCTTCGATAGGAACAATATCGACCTCTTGTTCGATTCCAACCATTTGAAATGCGGTTTGTTGAATCTCTTTATTAACACCCTCAGGCACTTTCCCCCACTGGCCTGTTAAATAAGCGATGGTCATTGGATGTAATTGCTCACAAGTCCCACCAAAGTTTACGTCCATGGCTGCTTGCAAATGTATCATAGCCTGATTAGGTGTTACATTTACAGGAAACCCAAGAGCTTCCTTAACTTTTGTAGCTTGATTTTCAACGGCATCACGAATCGTATTCCATTCAGTTGTTTTTAAAGCCCCCTCTAATGGCACACGAACAGATTCCATCCCCTTCAAAGCTGCTACTGCGCCGCCAGCCGTACCTGGCCCTTTCATGACTTCTATCGTATTACGATTAAATTGCATTTCCGTGTTATTGAAACGCGCACGATACAATCTAGCTGCGCCATGGTCTTTTTCAATTTCATTGAATTCAATATCTTGCGGAATCCTTTCAATCAATGACTGATCGCCTGATTGATGAATTGCATAAATCAACTTTCCAAGTTCGGGCTGCCCCGTTCCCTCGCCTTGAGCCAGAGGCGTTACATCCACGCGATGAGCGCCGCCCCTTATTGCCGCCATCAAGGTTGCATAGCCCTGACCATATGTATTATGGGTGTGCACTTGAATATGCTGCTCAAACTCGTCATTTAAAGCCTCAACGAGCATTTGCATGTGATCTGGCACAAATAAGCCATTCGCATTTTTGACGTAAAGCCCTTCATGACCTGTTGAGATCAATTCTGCAGCAAAGGGAAGATATATTTCATTGATCCGGCGCTTCATTTCCTGATCTGAAATATGCACACCACCGTTTTCTTTATCGGACTGGATTGAAATTGCTCCCTGCACTTTAAAGTCCAATCCGGTTTCTTCTCTGATTTCCCTTGCTGCCATTGGAATACCACGCATTAAGCGTATATCGTTTTGTGCATTAAAATTCGTGGCATCATTCATGCCATATCTGGCAAAATTCATTAATGTGGGTTTGATCACATCATAAGTCTGACGACCGCCCACACTAAAAACATGCTCACCGCGGACAAGCATGGACTGGCGGACACCTTGTTCCTTTACAGTTGAACAAAGCTCATCATTATAATGAAAAGGATGCACTCCTGCTTTGACCAAAGCACCAAAAAACATTCCCCCTGTTGTCTGCGCTGTATGCTTACCTGTTTTAAACCCATCGCCATAATTTCCAATATTTGCAAAAGTTTTTAGATATTCGCGCGCTGCTTCTCTGGAATATTCTTCGACACTCGGGTTTGGATTTTCTTCCAAATATTCTTTGCTAACGGCTGGACGCGCGCCACCATTAGATTGATGGGCATCTCGAAACGTAAAACATACACCGAATTGATTATCTGATTTGGATGCTGGAGCAGCTGACATAATACTCATTTCCCCTGATTATTATAATTTTTTTAAGTTTGATATTTTTATTGTTTTTTGCCCTGACTGTCAAATATTATGGTTTTTGACTGGAACATAAACACAACTTTCAATAAACTTACCTTTCTAATTCTGCGTCTTTCTGTTTTTATATATGGAATATGAATGATGCCAACAAAATCCAAGCCAGCTAAAACTATTAATATTGCCCTTCAAGGTGGTGGAGCACATGGCGCCTTTGCATGGGGCGTATTAGATTATTTGCTAGAAGATGGCCGCGTAGATATTGAGGGTATTTGCGCCACAAGTGCCGGCACGATGAATGCCTGTGCGCTAGCCGCGGGCATGAAATCTGGCGGACCGGAAAAAGCACGTGAATCTCTACATGATTTTTGGTGGAATATCCATGCAGAAGGTTTGAAATATAATCCTGTCAGGCGTTTGCCATGGGAGCGCATGGCAATGCGCATGAGCGATAATATACTCGGGCATTTTTTATTCGAAACCATGACCAAAATTTTATCTCCTTATCAATACAACCCCTTTGATATAAATCCGCTTCGTGACGTTTTGAAAAAATCAGTAAATTTTGATGATATTAAAGGATGTAAAGATGTGAAGCTTTTTATCAGCGCCACGAATGTCCGTAGCGGAAAAGTCCACGTCTTTGAAACTAAGGATGTTACACTTGATGTGGCAATGGCTTCGGCATGCTTACCCTTTTTGTTTAAGGCCGTAACCGTTGAGAAACAGGATTACTGGGATGGCGGCTATATGGGAAACCCCGCCCTATTTCCGCTGTTTTATAAAACTAAATCCAGAGATGTTGTCATTGTTCATATTAATCCCATTGAACGCAAGACTACGCCCAAAGATGCAGCAGATATTATGAACAGAATTAACGAGATCAGCTTTAATTCATCACTCCTTAGCGAGATGCGTGCCATAGCCTTTGTCAAAAAACTGATTGAACATGACATGCTAAAAGATGAACACAAAAAAGATTTCAAAAATATGCTTGTTCACTCTGTGCGCACAGATGAAGCACTCGCGGATTTATCAGTCGCTAGCAAATTTGACACGGATTGGGGTTTTCTAACGATGCTTCGTGATATCGGACGTGATACCATGAAACTCTGGCTAACGGCGCACTTTGATGATCTCGGTAAACGAGATACAGTTGATCTTCATGATGAGTTTTTGACATCCAATACAAAGATCTTTGAAGACGAGCATGGTAACCACCGCCATTATGGTTAAATTATAGGACTATTCATTGATTTCAAGAACAACCCATGCCGGATCATGATCTCCGCCGTCGCCACCATGTTTGGTGCGGCGATCTATATGGGAACTCACAAAAGAACCCTTTAGAGCATCACTCAACCATATCTGATCGATCAGTTTAAATTCGGGAGGCGTTGGACCGGAAGGGTTGTGCCTGTATGTCCATGCTGTAGTTTGCGGTCCTGGCCCTTCAGTCTCTAGCTTGGGTGGACGTGTTTCCTCGGGACTTTGCAAAGCATTGAACAAAGTGCGCCCCTCAATGGTAAACATGGGCTGTAAGAATTCAGAATCTGGCGCGTCATTCATATCACCGAGCAGAATATATTTGCTGTTGGGCCGTTGCTCTTTACCGATAATTTGAGCCACCATATCAGCTTGTTGTTGTCTGCGCGTATTGGCCTTCAATGCGCCTTCGACCGGATCTTGACCATAGGGCACAAAGTGACTTTTTAGATGTGTATTATAAAGTGTAAAAAGTTTTTTGCTCCGGCTCTCATTTAAAATTTCGATAGATAGCAAATCCCGTCCAAAAACACGTTTTTCTGGTGCATCGGGATGAACTGCCGTTTGATGTGAAGTAATCGAGCCTATTGGGAATTTAGATAAAATGCCAACATCAATAAGTCTCTGGTCATTACCTTCAATTAAAGCAATATGATCGTATAAGCCACTTAGATATCCTTTGTTAAAAGATTTAAGGATTTCAATATGCTCAACCTCTTGGACAGCTAGCACATCCACATTCATGGATTTGATTCGGGCTGCTATTTCCTGAGTTTCCCCTTCATCCTTACCCTTGACCAGACGTCCCATAAACGTTCTGACTTTTATGTTTTTCTGATCATCAAATTCAAGTGTTAAACCACCCGTATCATCTGGTGCGCCATCAATTTGCGCCGAGAAGTTATAGCGGGAAAAAAGGTTATTGAGATTAAAAGTCCCGATAGAAATTTGCATGCTTATAATCCGAGTTTTTACAACTCAAAATATAGTACCTGCCTTTCTTCCAAACAAGCTGGATTGTATTTCTTCCCGTTTTAGGTGTGGATCAGTTCTTATTCCCCTCTTTCCACAAGCCAGAACTTCACATATATATAATCTCATTATGGCCTCGGGATCAAAGAAAGTTATTATTGCAGCCCTGATCGGTAACAGTCTGATTGCTGTTACGAAGTTTGTTGCCTCGGCAATCACAGGTAGCGCTGCTATGATGTCCGAAGGCATTCACTCCCTTGTTGATACCGGCAATCAGATATTGCTGCTTTATGGCCTAAAGAGAGCAGCAAAACCTGCCGATGCCCGCTTTCCATTTGGACATGGTAAAGAAATTTATTTCTGGAGCTTTGTTGTTGCCATTCTGATCTTTGCAGTTGGCGCAGGTATATCAATGTATGAGGGCATTCAACATATCACACACCCGCCTGAGCACCTTCATGATCCGATGATCAATTATATTGTTTTGGGCCTTGCGATTATATTTGAAGGTGGTGCTCTTTATTTTGCCGTCGTCGAGTTTAATAAAGCCAGAGGCAATATGGGGTATTTTGAAGCTGTCAAAAAAGGTAAAGATCCGACCTTGTTTGTGGTCTTATTTGAAGATAGCGCTGCTATGCTTGGCCTGCTGGTAGCACTTTTTGGGGTTGCCATGGCACAGATTACGCAAAACCCTTTTTGGGATGGTCTGGCCTCGGTTGGGATTGGCTTTATACTAGCTTTCACCGCTTTATGGCTAGCCTTTGAAACCAAAAGTCTTTTAATTGGAGAAGGCGCAGACCCTTCTATTGTTCGTGATATTAAATCTTTGGCCGAAAAATATGGCGGGATTGAAAATATCAATGAGGTTTTAACTTTGCATATGGGACCAGACTTTCTTCTTGTTACGATTAGTGCGGATTTTGAAGATAAGTTGGAGGCTGGAAAAATGGAAAAAGTTATATCCTGTATTACAAGAGATATAAAAGCCACGCACCCTTTTGTTAAGAAGGTTTATATTGAAGCCGAATCAGCCAAATAAAAATCCAATTCTTAGCATGCACAGAATTACTCCGCTCAAATTGGATAAAATTTTGTCTAAATTTTATATAAAAATTACAAAAGTCTTAATACTTTCCAACGTATAATTATTATGTAATCTTAGCTAAGGCTGAGGGAATGTGTGAAATAGCTTAAATAAAGTGACGTATACGCGGTAAGAGGGAAATTCTGCATACGCCACATTAAAGCTTTGGGGAGAGGCTAAATGGCTTATAAAATTTTTGATCCAACAGAAAATAATTCTTTTCAGGATTCTAATAGCGAACAATCACCGGAACAGAATCTAACCTTATCATACAATGGTCAGGATCGAATTGATCTGCCTGATGAAAGTTTTGTTCGTGATGCAGATTTTTCACGTGATGGCACGGACCTTGTTCTGGAGACTGATCAGGGTACTGTAACGGTAGAAAATTATTTTGCTGGTATTTCTCCTCCTAATCTAGTTGCCCCAAATGGAACAACACTTACTCCTGAGTTGGTTCAATCTTTTACGCAAAGTGAAATGCAATATGCAGAATCAGGCGGCGCGATGAATGATGCCTCGCCGATTGGTGCTGTTCAGGAAATTAGCGGTGAAGTTACAGTTATCCGGACAAATGGAATCGTTGAATCTGCAAGTATTGGCACGCCGATCTATCAGGGAGATGTTATCGAGACCAATGAATCGGGTGCGGTGAATATTCTGTTCATGGATGAAACAACTTTTGCTATTTCGGAAGATGCTCGATTAGCTATTGATGAATATGTTTTTGATCCGGCAACACAGTCCGGCACCTCTAATTTCTCTGTTCTCAAAGGTGTTTTCGTCTTTACATCCGGTTTAATTGGACGCGATGATCCTGATGACGTTGAAATTGATACACCTTCGGGCTCAATCGGTATTCGCGGTACGATTATCGCCGGTGATGTCGATAGTGGTGAAATCACAGTTATTGAAGGCGCTATTGTCCTTCGTGACTTTTCAGGTAACTCGGTTACTTTGGCCAATCAATATGAAACTGCAAAATTCATGCCCAGTAGCAACTCTATTGAGTATATGGGTGAATTGGCTGCAAATGATGTGGCCACAAAATTTACAAGTGTTTCCAATGTATCGGGAACTTTGTTTTCTTCAATACAAGACACAGCTAATGAGAATCAGGAAATCACACCAAATACAGTGCCTGAAGCTCAAGAGCCTGAAAGTCAGGCTTCTGATGATAATGCAGATGATAGCTCCGGTGAAGATACTCAAGGCGATCAAGGAACTGTAGAAGGTTCTTCTGATGATAGCTCTACAAACACAGAAAACAGTGAAGAGACTAATATTGAGGCAGAACAGACGGCGCAAACTATAGAACCTATGATGGATGACATGATGACCAGTTCGGACATCATGGGCAAAGACATGATGGGTGAAAATAATACTGAAGGCAGTAATGCATCATCAAATACAGCCCCATCTGGTACAAATACAGAAAGTGCGGCAACTGCTGATGGCACAGTTACATCTGATCCAATGGATATGCCTACTGCCAATTCTGATCCGGTTCCGGCATTTAGCGTAACAGTCACGCGCCCGGATATACCTGAAAACAACACAGGCGTTATAGAGATTGCGGTCATTAAGGGACACTTTACCAGCCACATGACTTTGCAGCTTAATGGCTTATCACAATCATATTATGATGTGATCCGAATTGATGCCACCAGCTTTAGTATTCAGACAAAACCCGGAATTATCATGGGCAACATGAGTTATCACTTACTTGACTTTACTGCTGTTAATACCTACGGGGAAACGACCATTAGCAAAACTATAGATCTAAATATGATTGATGATATAGAAGGTGTTACATTTATTGCAGATGCTCCGAATGATACGTCTGGAGGTGAAACAGATAACTTATTTAAAGCTGCTGACTTTACTAACTGGGGTTACGATTTCTCTCAGGAATTTGATGATCCGGATGGACAGATTGCCTATTACACATATAGTGGTAACATCGGGACAGCACCTGTCAGTAGCATTAACATGACTGCTTCTGGACAAATGTTTATTGATTTTGCCGATGTAGATGGTTCATCATATAATCTAATTGTTGAGGCACGAGATTCCTTGGGGAATATACTAGCCACAACATCGAATTATACATTCCAAACTGATGATACCACGACAACATCAATGACCGCCTATTTTGGCGGTGGTGAAGTAGGCGTATTAAGCGGCCCTCAGCCGGCTGTATATATCGCATCAGCCAACAATACTATATTCACTCAAGGTGGGGATGATGGTGTATCAATAGCTGGGATGGATGACAACTTTGTTAATACTGGAACAGGTGATGATGATATTCAATATGATGGTGGTGTAGGTAACTCTGTTTTCGCAGGTTACGGGCAAGACGACATCACAATTACTGCAACAGGCCTAACTAACCTTGCGTCAAGTAATTCATATTTTGATGGTGGTCATGGTAATGACAGGCTGATTTTCAATTCTGGTGGCAATATTGACTTCACAGCCATTCCAGATACATATCTCCATAATTTTGAAACATTATCAACTGTCCAAGGAACGGCGCAGACCAACACAATTACACTTAGCCGTACAGATGTTATCGAGATGACAGATTCCAATAATCAGTTAGTTATTGAAATGGACAATCTAGATACTTTGAATTTTGTGAATGATGCTGGAACGACATTTATTAACCAAGGACAAACTACAGATGGTTTATTTGACATTTATACAGATACAACGATAACACTTCTCGTAAGTACACAAGGCACAGTTTCCCCTGCGGGTGACTTACCATAAAAACAACGATCTGTCGTGTATAGTTTAGTGGATAAAATTAGAATGTTCTTTTAATGGCCTCTTGCCAACCTGCGCAAAGGGCCATTACTTCTTTTTGAGAGCGTAGCGGTTTATAAACGCGCTCGGCCTTCCAGTTTTTACTTACATCGTCAAGAGAAGAGAACAAACCAGAACCAATAGCTGCCAGACATGCAGCGCCCCATGCTGTTGCCTCTGCAACCCTTGGAATTTCAATTGCTACACCCAAAATGTCTGCAAGAAACTGACACATAAATTCATTAACAACGAGCCCTCCATCGGCGCGAATAACCGATATTTCAGCGCCACTATCTGATTTCATTGCCTCAAGTAGATCATTTGTTTGATAGGCTTGAGCTTCGAGAGCTGCCCTTACAATATGCTCTTTGGTACTATCACGCCCCAAGCCACAAACAACACCTCTAGCCTTAGGATTCCAATAGGGGGCGCCGAGTCCTGTAAGAGCTGGCACAAAGTAAACACCACCATTATTATCTACACTCATGGCCATTTTTTCTGTTTCCGAGGCGTGTTCGAACATGCCCAGATTATCTCTCAGGAACTGAATAGCCGTGCCTGCATTGAAAATAGAGCCCTCAAGTGCATATGTGATATCGTCGTTAATTCTATAGGCGACCGTTGATAGTAATTTGTTTTCCGAAACCTTAAATTCCGAACCAATATTTGTCAGGGCAAAACATCCGGTTCCATAGGTGGATTTTGTCATACCAACTTGAAAACACCCCTGCCCGATGAGCGCCGATTGCTGATCCCCTGCCATCCCAAGAATCGGTAGATTCGAATCGATACCATCACAATCGATTCGGCCAAATTCAGATATATTATCTAAAACTTTTGGAAAAATATTTTTAGGTATCTCAAATAGTTCTATTAAATAATCATCCCATTTTTGACCAATTATATTATAGAGCATTGTTCGTGAAGCATTTGTAATATCTGTGGCATGGACACGGCCATTTGTAAGATGCCATAAGACATAACAATCTACTGTACCGAATAAAAGGTCACCTTGCTCGGCCAAAGCTCTCGCCCCATCAACATGATCTAAAATCCATTTGATTTTTGTTGCCGAGAAATAAGGATCAAGAAGCAACCCTGTTCTGGACTGCACTTCTTTTTCATACCCCCCTTCTTTTAGCTTATTACAATACTCGGCAGTGCGCCTATCCTGCCAGACAATGGCATTATAGACTGGCTCTCCGGTTTTTCTGTCCCAACAAATTGTTGTTTCCCGTTGATTTACAATTGCCAGAGCAGTAATTTCCACAGAGTTATCCTTAGCTTCATTAACAATTTTTTCGAGAGGGTGATATATCTTTACATGTTTATACTTGCTCTGTCCATAAACCCAACCACTTG
>DCKO01000008.1 GCA_002320665.1 Micavibrio sp. UBA1672 | reverse complement strand
TGGGCAATATGCCTCATTGCTGGCAGCTCTGGGAGAATCCCGCCTGTCCTCTAATCTTAACCAGCTTGCCCACCATGCCAATATTGGTACATTGGATGTTACGGACGATGTGGAGAAACAACTAGAAGAAGCGTATGAGGCTATTCTGGCCATGCGCGCCGCCCTGTTTACAGCCCTTGGCCTCAAATCTGGGGGGAATTCATGATCTTGCAAGGCTCACAACGCGGCGGGGCCAAGGATTTGGCCCTTCACCTGCTTAAAACAGAAAACGAGCATGTGGATATCCACGAGTTACGGGGTTTTGTTTCGGATGATCTGGTCTGCGCTCTCAATGAAGCCTATGCCATTAGTCGCGGCACCAAGGCCAAGCAATTCCTGTTTTCCGTCAGTTTCAACCCGCCTACAGATGAGAACGTGCCGACCAGCGACTTTGAAGCCGCTATTGATCGGGTCGAGCAGCATTTTGGCCTTGTGGGGCAACCCCGCGCCATTGTCTTCCATGAGAAGAAAGGTGCTGATGGTCATCTTCGCCGCCATGCCCACGCCGTATGGAGCCGTATTGATGCTAAGGATATGAAAGCCATTCCCTTGCCCTTTACCAAACGGGATTTAACAGAGATTTCGCGGGAACTCTTTATTGAGCACGGCTGGAAAATGCCACGCGGATTTATGCGATCAGAAGAGCGCGATCCGAGGAATTTTACAATGGCAGAATGGCAACAGGCCAAACGTTCAGGCAAAGACCCGCGAGAGATTAAAACAGCTCTTAGGGAGTGTTGGGCGATCAGTGATAACCAAGTCAGTTTCAAACATGCGCTGTCGATGCGCGGCTTTTATCTGGCCCGTGGTGATCGGCGCGGCTTTGTAGTGCTAGATCACCGCCTTGAAGTCTATAACGTCGCAAAATGGACAGGATTCAAGACCAAAGACATACGCGCCAAATTGGGCAACGGAAAAGGTTTGCCAAGCGTGGCTGAAACCAAAACGCGCATTGCCAGTGAAATGCAAGCGCGTCTGGAAACCCTTAAACACAAACAATCCAAAGCGCTGCAAGCCAGACAGGATTTACTTGATCAGCAAAAACAGGATTTGATTGATAAACACAAAGAGGAGCGCCGCGTTCTGGAAGAAAAACAGGCACAGCGACAAATAGCGAAAGCCAAGCAACGTCAGGAGCGATTCAATAAAGGGCTTCTTGGGTTCTGGGATCGGCTCACAGGCAAGCACCGAAAAATCAAAAAAGAAAATGAAGCGGAATTTCTACAAAACCAGCAACGCGACGCTACCGAAAAAGATGCTCTTATCTTCAAACAAAAGGAACAGCGTCAATCTCTGCAATCCAGAATACAGCGTTTACAACGCTTTGAAGATACGCGGCAAAGCGAGTTAGCCAAGGATATCAAGCAATATCGGGATATCAGGACTGGCCGCCGTGATGCGTTTGAGCGTAGCAATCAACCTAAACAGGATGGGCCAAAACTGGAACGATAAAAGAAAGGAGTCAAAGGAATGACGACACAAGACAAAACGAATAAAGACTATTACGAGCTATATGCCTATGTTGACTATAAGCGGAGAAAAGTCGGCTATGCCTACCTAACTGATAAGGGCGGCATTTGTATCAAGGGCGATAAGCTAATGGATAAAAATCAACTCGGGCGGTTATTGCTCAAGGGGCTATACATCCCGCCACCCGATGAAAAATAGTTACTCCGCATTCAATACGCGCCTTAGCGTTTTTGTCGAAACACCAAAGCGCTTGGCCAGTGATGTTAGTGTAGTGTCGGGGTTGGCGTGGAGAATGGCTTTTATTTTGGCAACTTGCGCATCACTCAAAGCTTTAGGTCTGCCAAGCTTGGCTCCACGCTTCTTGGCGGCTTGCATCCCCGCACTGGTGCGTTCACTGATTAAATTGCGCTCTAGCTCGGCAAAGGCATTGCGGATTTGATACATGCACTTGCCCATAGGCGTATTGGTATCAATCGCCTCGGTAATGGCCTTGAATTGGATACCACGCTGTTCCAGAATTTCCAGTACTTCAAGGGCATGACGTAGAGAACGAAAAGCCCTGTCCATCTTCCAGATAACGAATATATCGCCGGATTGAAGCGTTTCCAGCGCCTTTTCAAAACCCCGCCGTTTGGCAATGGCAGAAATACCCTGATCTGAAAAAATCTGATCGCAACCTGCCTGTTCCAATGCATCCAGTTGAAGATCAAGATGTTGTTCGTCTGTGGAAACCCGCGCATAACCAATAATCGCCAAAGCCCTTAAATTCCTTCCTGTTTACCCATAAGTCATTGAATCACAACAGGGAATCAAAACCTTATGGGAGCATAGACAAAAAGGTTCCTTTTTGGTAGCATTTCCATAAAGTTTTTCGTGGAGTGTTTAGTAGAAGCAACAGAATATGAGAAAGTGAGAGCTACTAAGGATTTAGGGGCTTCTGCCCTTCCCTTCAAGGCTTCGCTTTTTTTGACTTGGCCGCTTGGCCCAAAAAGGAACCTTTTTGGACGTAAAGCACTGATCTCTTTTTGCCAAGTAAAAACATCAATACACCGCAAAAAACTTTACGCAGTTCCAGCGGTTTTAAATTCTTCGACCATTTACGGGGTGTATGTATCATGGCAATACGGCTAGGTTTTCATGCGATTTTTTATGCGACTTTACTTTCTCTCACAGCCTGCGGCGGTAGTGGTGGCGGTTCGGGCGGCGGGTCTTCCCCGCCTTCCGGTGGCAGTGGCAATAATGGTGGTGGAAGTGGTTCAACCACCTTCACCGTCAGCGGCACGATTACAGGCAATGCCAATCCGGTAGCTCTATCTCTCAATGGCAATGCCCAAAGCTTTAACGGCGGTAGCTTCACCTTCTCACAAAGCCTTGATGATGGCGCGGCCTATAATGTGCAATTTGTGTCCTCTGGCGGGGCGAATGAAAACTGCACAGTAACAAATGGCACTGGCACGATTGCGGGGGCCAATGTCACAGATGTGAGTGTGAGCTGCGCTCAGGTTTCAGCCATGTCAGTGCTGCAGTATGACAATCTGGCGATTAACGGCTCATTGGCGGCGGGTGATTTCAACGGGGATGGGTTTGTTGATCTGGCTTTTAGCGTATTCAGTGTTGCCGGATTTCCATCAGGAGCCAATCTCGATCTGATCCGCTTTGCTTTTGGTAACGGGCTTGGCGCGTTTCCGAGCGTGATTGATAAAAACACGACCTGCCGCAGCGTCACAAAACGCGAAGGACGCTTGCTCAGCTTTGATTTTGATGGTGATCTGTTTGACGATCTGGTCTGCACAGGCGCCGATACTGGCATTGAAGTCTTTCAGGGGAATGTGGCAGGCAACCCCTCATCGGGCTTTACCTCGGGTGAGCGCGATCAAGGGGTGCTGAGCGCTGTCGATGTGGATGCGGACGGGATGAATGATATTCTCGATCTGGCATGGGATGGCGATCCCGCCTTTACCTTCGGCTATTACATCAATCAGGGATCAGGCAATTTTGCGCCCCGCCAGACCTTTGCCTCACAAATAGAAATCCAGAATGCCAGCGGGATATCCTTTATCTCGCCCCTCAATTACGCCATAGCCGATATAGATGGTGACTTGCGCAGTGACCTGATCGTAATCATTGCCAATAGTGCAATATCACTCGATCTGGTGGTGTTTAAGGGCAATAGCGCTGGCGGGTTTGATCTGCCGACTTCCTTTGTAGCCCTGCCCGATACGCTCTTCACAGGGGAAAGCTGGTCTTCGATTGTTTCCAAGGATATGGCACTGGGTGACTTTGATCAGGACGGCGATCAGGATTTAGCCATCACCTCGACTACTGATTTTATCCTGCTACTGGAAAATGACGGCACAGGCGGATTTACGGTAGGTGATCAAGTCCTTGTGGGTTTTGTTCCTGTGCAAATTGAAGTGGCTGATTTTAATCTGGACGGGTTTATTGATCTGGTCACCACCAATCAGGACACACATTCCATTCATATCTCTTATGGCTTTGGTGATGGCAGTTTCGGCAGCGTTGACACGGGCGTAGCGGATTATCTCTCTATACCCCTTGATAGCGGGGTTGATCTTTATGACATGGTGATTGCGGATTTTGACGGCAATTCCTATCCCGATATTGCCGTGGCTGAAAACGCGCTGGATGTTCCCGGCCCTGTGAACGGGCAAGGCTCGATCCAGATCATTATGAACCCCGCCCAATAGAGGTAAGTAAATATGAAATACTTCAACTCAGCCCTAGTCATGGGGTTGTGCCTTGCTGCACAGCCTGCCCTTTCGCTAAGTGTTCAGGAACAAATCGATAAGGGTTATGAATATTGCGATAACTTACGCAGCCTAGCAGCCACGGTGATGAAAAGCCGACAATCAGGCCAATCCAAAGCCCTGACAGAATTTACTGTAAAAGGCATGGGAAGTGATGCCAAGAGCCTTGTTGATTTTGCCTATGACTATCCGGTGAAAGATACGCCGCAGGAAAAGGACTTTGCGGTGAATAATTTTTCGGATGCAGCCCGCGAGGGTTGCCGTAAATCCGTGCTGAAAAAAATCGAGCAGGCCAGAGCCAATCAAGGGGTAAATCGCCATGAGTGAAGAGCCTCCTGATTGTAAAACACTCAGTGACTATACAAAGCATTTCCTGCAATGGTTTGTGTTATCGGAATTACAAAAGCCCTCTAGCCTCGAAGAATATCATGGTCTAAAAGTGCGCTTTTATGACTGGTTTCGCCGCACCAGCATAAAGGACATTCGGGCCTATGCGCTTTATCTGATTGATCAGGTAAGGCGTGATGAAGACGGGCTTTGTTATTTTAAGTCTGGCACGGTATCACAAGCGCTATCACAGCCGCCACGCTCCAAGCCTGTTTTAAGCGTGATTGATAATCCTGATTATGTGCCGCCGAAACAGTGGCATGAATTGCCTAAAAAAATCAGGGAGCTTTTACTATGACACATGAGCTTCTCAAAAACGCCCCTGATTTTATGAAGCCCATATTCAGGGATATTATTATCTCTATTGTCGAAGAGATACATGAGGATATGACCCCACAGAGTTTCTACGGGCTGGTGCGTATGGGCTGTGATCACTGGATTGATCATAACCAGTCTGATCTTCCCATTATCTACACGCCGACCATGCGCCAGAATTTCTACGAGATTGTGCGTGATGTTTTGAAAGATGCCTATAAATTCGAGCCTGCCGAAATGGGCATTGAGGTGCAGCCATGTTACGCGCAGCAATAGATCACCCCAAGTTCGGTTCCATGATCAAAGAACTTCATGGGCTGCTTATAGGGGTTGAGACCCTCGCAGAGATTCAGAACCTTGATCATGATGATAGGTCAGCGCTTCTTAGGGAGATCATAAGCCGTATCACAGATGATCCGCTGGAACAAATCTTTCTGGTGGGTGAAGCATGGGCTTTTTGCCGCGAAGCACTGGGGTTTGAATTTTATGAGCGTAAATAGAGACTGGCTGGCATTTGCCGAAATGTTCCGCTATCAGATCATCCCCGAGACTTTCAGGGATGTATTACTGGCATTTACGCGCGGGGATGATGAACTGGCCAGAGTGATTTACGGCGTATTCGGCCCCTCCAGCCTTAATTTTATGAGAAGAAAGCGCCGCCGTGATCTGGGCGGCAAATCTCCGGCTGAATGTATTGCAAGCGGCAAGCTTGATGATCTGCATATTGTCCTGATGCTGGCACTGGTCTCTGATCAGGAAAAAGAGAACATCAAGAACTATCTGACCTCGCTCCATGACTGCGATCCGGCCAATTGGCCATGGAGTATCGCAGCGCTACTAGCCGATGAATCCATCCCGAAAAGAAAACGGGTTTTAATCTCGTGGATGCTTGATGAAATGACGCAAGAGGAAAGAGCCTCATGTTTACTGCATTAGAATTTGAAAACACGAAAAACTGGATCAGGAGCTTAAAGCGCAACCACCCCGAAGATTGGAAGAAGCGCCTGATGCCTTTCCTCAAGGATTGGAGCGTGAGCGACAGGCAAAAATGCCTGATCCGCGACGCCGCACAGGAAATCATGAGAGAACCGGATGGCCAGAGCCATCCGGCAAATTGCCCTTAATGTGACCAAAAAACGTGCACCTCGTCATGGGCTGTTTCTATGGTGTAAATATCGCCTGACATTTCCATGTCGCGGCCCATGCGCTCATAATCAATATAGAATTGTAAGCTTTCAGGGATTTGCGTAGTGCTTTCGGTTAGCTCTGCTGCATAATCAGACAGGGATTTATAACAGCCCGCATAATGGTCTTCTATGGCTTTACCTGCATCCTCCAGATCGCCGCCAAAATGCGATAGGAGTTCCGCCCCTATTTTGCCATGCTGCTCGATGAAAAACGCCACATCGTGAACATAGTCGATGCTTTCATATTCTCCTAAATCAACACCGCCAAAACCTTCATAATCATGAATGGCCCATTCTTCTGCAAAACCTTCGGGGCTAGCCGCTAGCATCGCATTGATCTGCTCCCTGATATCATCAGGGTCATCTGTTGCCTCGATCCATACACCGTGAAGCTTGCCATTCACATAAGCCGTCAAATCCGCCACATAAATTCTAGGGTCACACATTGCCTAATCTCCTTAAATTCGCCGTTGAGGTTTATAGCGAAGCGCTTTGCCTCGCGTATGAACCTCTGGCGACTAGGCCGACTAGGCGGGGGTGAAAAAATCACGATAAATCGTAAGCCATGGCGCGGGCCGGAGCGTAGCGACAACACGGGGCTTACTATTTTTCTTGATTTTGAGGGGATGCAATGCCCTTTGCCCTTACGTGATAAGCAAGTCGGGGCGTTGCGGGGTGGCCCCGCTGGAATGGGGTGATCGAAAACGATCCTTCGGTTGAGATCAGGGGAAAGGCTTTTCCCCTTAAGAAAAAATCATTTGCACCTATCGACCGATAGCGGACATCAACACTTGCAGCAGAGGTGCAAGATAATGCGTTGTGCTGGCTGCTTGTTACCCCCCCCGAACGTTCATTTTGACCAGATGTTTCATGAAAGATGAAGTCATCTCAAATATAAACTCAACTTCTTCCTCAATTACAGCATCATTGTGCTTTACGAACGAATTTTGATACTTGGAATAATAATCTACTAATGTACGAAACATATTCGAAAATTCCTTTGATCCACCATTGGTACTAATGAAACTACCTATATGAGGAATTTGGTTTTCGAAGGATTTTGTGTTCTGAAAAATCACCTTTAACAACAGCTCTAGCGATAGCCTTAGATCATCTAATAAATTTCGCTCAAAAACATTGTTATTGAATTTTGTTAAAGCAGTATCGTAAAGGTTCAAACTATCAGGATAATCAGATAGCCAATGCTTTACCTCTTCAACTAACGAGACATTTAATGTCTCTGAGCTAACCGCACCGAATTGATCACCATACCTTGCAATGAGCTGGATTTTTAGGTTATTGACACTATCTGGCGCAGGCTTCGGAAGATTTGGGTGCTCACACAATTCCTTTATTATTCTGTACTGATCTTTTGGGGAAAAACACTTTAAGTTTTCCAGAAGTGCTGTTCTCTTATTTGGAACTCCAGCACCAAATGGATAGGAAGCGTGTGGAATGTTTACATCTAGGTCAAACGCATAAGCTGTGAAGGCCTTTACTATACTGCTTCCTGAAAGCCCGTCACTTGTGTCCCCCAAAACGTCAGAGGCATGCGTTAAGAACATGCTTGGAATTCCGTGCACCAAATTCTCCTTATGAGTAAACAGTGATATTTAAAATTACGCTGTAATTAATACACTTTTTCCCATAAAACCATGGCATTGTTTTAGCCATCAATACAGTACTTATACGAAAAGCGCTCCACTGTCCCGTCAATTCTTTCCAGCCAGAAGCACTTGGTTCCATAATCAGCTCTTCGAACAAAAAAGTGTTTAATTCCGACACCTATTTTGTCGTCAGCCTCAGGATGCCTTAGTATTGCGCTGGAGAGAAATTTAGAATCAATCTCATCAACCTTTTCTTCGGGAGAATACTTGTTTAACATATTTTTCATGAAACTTAACGCGTCGCCTTTTCTGTCAAAACTCATTCCACCAATTTTTACAGGTTTAGCCTTTGCCATAAAAAATCCTCGCAGCTAAATTATCCCTCAGTTAATTTTCCTTCATCAATCTTGGTCGCAATAAGCTTATCTATTTCCCTTTTGACCAACGGGGGAAGATCTAGTATTTCCCACTCTCTTGCGTTAAGCCGTGATAACACTTCATCTTCCGTCATATCACTACGGCCATAAAACTCTCCAAGCTCCACAGCACTGGTTCTAGATAAACCAAGGCTAATCAAAGATATTAAGGTTTTTGTACTAACACCAAACTCCAAGAAGAGATCATATGAAAGCTCGCTAGGGAACAAGCTATCACAGTTTTTTTCATGAAAGAACTGTCGAAGAACAGACAAGTAAGCCGCTAAATACTTAGGCGCATAAAAGCGTGCAATCTCTTCAACTGAAGCCATGGTTTCCCTAATTAACCTGGGATATGGTATTTCGCTGTCAGAGACGTAATTTTTCTTATCCTTCTCTCGTTTTATACGAGCTGAAATCATTTGACCTAATGTCTTGCCACGCATCCAATCCCACGTTGTAAGAGCGCATGGAAGAACGCGACTTTCTGGCGCAAATACTGGAGCTAATGTTAAATTTATAATGTCGAAAATGAATACGAATTGTTCAACCGAATCGTCGTCTTCAGGCGGCAAAGGAAGCAGCCTTTCAGGCTCACCAGAATATTCTCGGAAATAATTCATAAGCCTTTGTAGCGCCACTATAGAGATGCCAGGGTTCGCATCAATAATTTCTGGTAGCACTGTTATGCCATCTAACGTTGGTTGTATGAGCTGCTCTAGCTTATTAGCACTCTCCAAATCTATTGTCTTTATTGGCGGAGCATCTTTCAGAGAACCTTCCCTATATTGCCAACTCATAAGATAAGCTGCAACATGCTCCAACTTTGGGTCTAAATCTGAAGTTTTCATATCCATACGACTTTCAAGATAGGACGACAATTCTCTGTACTCTTGTACAACACTATCTGTTTCTCGCTTTATTGGATACGCAGTCTTTTGAGGCAAGCCACTTGGCCAAACGTCAGGTTTGCTTACATCCACACATACAATATTTCCATTAAAGTCTGCCCCCCAACGTCCGGCCCTACCGGCCAGATTCCAGAAATCTTGCGGAGACATTTCTTTACCAATACCTTTCTTAGGACCTCTCACAATAATGGTTTTACACGCAAGATTAACCCCCTCGATCAATGTTGATGTGGATACCAAATATCGAATTTTCCCAGAAGTGAATAACCTCTCAATTTCCTCTCTAACGATTGAGGGCATATTCCCGTAATGAAAGGCAACGCCACGCTTTACAATCGGAACAAGCTGATATTTGGGATGAATTATTTTCTTACAAGACTCAGATAGCTCAGCTAGTTCGCTGTCATCAACCCCAGAAAAACCCAAGCTATCTAGACCTTCATAAATTAAAGCGGCTATCTTTTCCGCATCGTCCGCCCTATTAACATAAACCAACGTTCCCGAACTATTTTTTCCTAATGCTAACGCGATAAACGCCATTTTTTTCTTTATAGTAGTTGGGCGATCAAGAAGACTAAAACCACCTAGTTTTTCTAACTTTCCCGCTCCATCAGCAAGCGACAATGTCCATTGAGTTGTTTTTCTGGGAACCTGCTCTGCCACCAATAAATTTTGAATTACTGTAGATGATGTACTGGGAACAACCGCTCGATTAGCAGCAGGAGGAGCCTCTTGTAACAAGTCTTCTGGATTTTGCGAGTGAGGACTTAAAAACACTACACGGCAATCAGGACTGGCTCGAACGACGCGCTCTAGAGCATCCTGCAAAATAACTCCTCGCCTTTCGTCTGAAACCTTTTGGGCCTCATCAATTATAGCAATGTCGAATTTGTGAGGAGACTTGCTAGCGTTAAGAAAAATATGCAACCTTTCTTGAGTAAATACAGAAATAAAAGGAGTTTTCGAATCTGCCAATTCTTTCAACGGTAAAGAAGTGACTTTAAGTTCTTTAAGGTCGTGCTCAAATTTTAATTCATTCAACTGCTTTTCTATTTCAGAGACTAAAGCTCTCGTTGGAGCGATAAAAACACAAGAATGACATTTTCCTTTAGAAAATTGAGTTAAAAGCCAATTCAATATTATGAAGGTTTTACCTGCCGCTGTGGGTGCGGTAGCAGATAGCCAGTCAGCATCAGCCAGCTCTTCCCAAAGATTAATTTGAAAGCGGTTCCCTGATAGAGAGTGGTGTAAATTTATTGGGATTTCAGAAATTAGTCGTCTTCTAGTCCACAGTAGTTGTTCAATAACGCCTACACGTTCGTTCAACTGATCAACAATAAGTTCTTTCGCCTTAGCAAGCTCAATCGCTCTATAATTAGACAACCTAGATAGAACCAAACTTCCTGCATCTTTGTACATTGGATCGTCAGAGTAGCACACTGCACTTTGGGCGATCATCAAAGCATATTCTTGACAGAACTTCTCATTGCTTTCTGCAAGAATACTTGCAGCAAAGAGCAATTTTTGCCAATCATGAGTAAGTTGAGTTTCCTCCAGCTCTAGTGTATTTTCGCCAAAACTTAAGCCAGCAGACCAAACCCTTAAGTCGTCGAGTTTACTCTTTATTCCATCATCACTTATAAGCCATTCCTGTAGCTGCGATAAACTCACATCAATTCTCCAACAACCCTATAAAATAACTACGAAAATCTTCTACAGCTCTCATAGGTATGCAAATAAAGTGAATATCATATTGATCTATACCTTCCTTTCCAATACGATTCTTTATCTGTTTTAGCCATGCTGGCATTTGATCATTTAGCTTCTTTTCCAATGCAGCTTCATCATCATTTAATCCATCATCAAGATAGGCGTCACTATCAAACCCAATCAAAGCAATCCCACAATGTCTTAAAGATAGGGACTTTGTATCATCCAAATTAAAATAACGTTTTAATCCCTCTGTCAGTTTTGGGTCTTCGAAATCTGAAAATTCATTAATCAAAAATACGTCGCGGGAACGAGCCGCCCCCTCACTATCTGGTTCATTTAAAAATGGAGCTAATGAATTCAAACAATTTCTAACCGCTGTCGTGGCATCTCCATATAACTTTGACTCTCCCCAATAAACTTTTAGAATGCCGCCTTCCACGCCCTCAGCATAAACACCATCAGCACCATGGTAATGCATCTCAGATGAAGTCTTGAGGCTCATCTTACAGATAATCTGAGATAAACCAAAAACGGCTTCTGCAAGTGCAAACACCAGTAGTTCTCCACCTTCACCGCTTTTTGCAAGCGAAGTAAAAAGCCCTTTTGCCTCGCTCTGCAACTTAAGCAAAGCCGCCGTTGATCCAGTTTTATTTAGACTTTCTTTTGCAGCATCAATTCTCTTACGAGGAATTGCATAATCAACTATTCTGTGCTTGAGAAATTCCGCAAGGGGCTTAAATCTGACACGGCCATTTGCATCGATTGGCAACCTATAACAATGAACATTTGTTTTGCTATCAGAAACAAGGATGGAATCATTGAGAATTTTTAAGTGCGTATCTGTGACCTTTTCGCCACCACGAATTGTATCACCCAGAAGTCCCAAGAGATTGTCTAAAGCCATAGTCTACCTTTCGAAGAAATGGGAGAACAAATAGAACTGAAGATAATCTCAGTAACATCTTCATATTATCTTCGAGAGGGAAATCCCACCATTTCTCTTATTAATAATTCTAAAAACTATCCATCACGTCCGCTTTTGGTCGAAATCAAAATCTTGATTAAAACCATAAGCTTAGACTAAAGCACTTTTCGTCGATATGGTAAAGCCTCATAATATTTATGGATATTACAATATCAAGGGTTGCCCTTGGTTGTCCTCCACTGGCGAAACAGTGGCTCTGATTAAAATATGATCAGTTTGCGCGCATCCAATTGGCGGACGGTTGGTGCATGGTTCAGTCCAGATG
>DCKO01000058.1 GCA_002320665.1 Micavibrio sp. UBA1672 | reverse complement strand
TGAGAGATTCAAGGAAACAGGTACTAGCTATGAAGTTGGAGTTATACCTTCGGCAGAGAATATAAGTACGCTTAGTAAGCTGGGCTATGTTTGTTTAGAAAATGGTAGTGATATCAGCCAAATCACAGGGTTAACAAAACGAGAAATAAGAGATATTAACCGGAATATGAAAACAGATGCCTCAGGGCGTTTTCGTTATGATATTGGCGTGCCGTATGATAGTTTTGGAAAATTGGTGGCCAAGCAAAGCCCTGAACCAATTGAACGTAAGAGCGTGCCAAGAGTTCAAAGTGATGATACTATAACAGAATCCAGTCTGGTCGATCTTTGTCTGGAACTGGATTGTTAACAGGGTATTGTTATGACAGATAATGATGATGAGCAAAATAGTAGCATCCGGCAGGCCCATGACGCCTATGACAAGATGCTGCGTCAAACTTTTCAAAGGCTTGATTCTTTACCGCATACTAATGGTTTGTCTGTGATGGGGGTTTCTGAAACTTCTTTGGTGAATAAATCGAAATTGCCGACCGATCAATATCCTCCGGCGACCGAAGGGGATCAGCGTACAAAAGAGTTGTTACAGCGTATGGCTCAGGCTTATAGCAAGAAAACGGGGCAATCTTTGTTTGAAATTACAGGTTTATCCAACAGGCAGCTTGTCGAGATACATTCTGCGCAATGTAGATCAAATGATGAGACGCCAAAGCCTGCTGAACCTGAATTATAGGCTTTGATGCCGTATTTGTTTTATGAAGTTAAGCCGCTCCGGTTTTGGAGCGGTTTTTTAATGTGAAAAGGGAGTGATTATGTCCGATTTAAAAAAAGTAACGCGTGAGCATATGCAGAAATTCTACCCTAGAGCGCTGAAAATGGCTCTGGCGCATTATCGGAGTGTGGCGCGTAGATCAGAACCAAAATATCCTGATTTCAAAAAGCAGCAAGAGGCTTGCAAGGTCTCGATAGCCCATATCCAGCTTTTGCTTAAACTGGGGCGCGAGCTTATGGCGGATCACGCGGAAGGGGCCGGTATGGAGCAGGAAGATTTGCAAAAGCTGATTGAAACCGCGCAGCATGAGATTGCCGGATATGATGTTAAAGACGGGGCTTAGGAAATTGACAATTTTACGGAAAATGCGTAAAGGTTTTCTATGGCTGAAATTACGGGTGATAATACAAGCAAACAGTTTAACGTTCATAATGATAATGCGCCGGATGGGCAAGGCTATACCCAATTACCGCATTTAAGTAATGTTGTTATTCTGGATTATGAGGCTTCTTCGACGAGTGCGCAGAGCTATCCTATCGAGGTTGGTCTGGCATTCTGGCAAGGCTTACCGCAATCCCATTTGATTAAACCTGCTGCAGAAAAAGGTTGGACCGAATGGGATGATCACGTTGAAGAACATGTTCACCGTATTTCACGGGAGACTTTGGAGCAGTATGGTCAAAATCCACGAGAGGTGGCGCTTTGGCTGAATGAACAATTGCGTGGTAAGGTGGTGCTGTGTGATAGTCCGAAGGCCAAACTGGATAATTTCTGGAATGCACGGCTATATAAGTTGTTCGAGGTTGCGGAGATTGAGCCGGAGTTCGAAATCGAGTGTATGTATGATTATGTGAACCAGCAAGACCCTGTGTTGGAGATGGCGTATAATAATGTCGGAGAGGAACGCGAAGAGCCTACACACCGCGCCGGAGAAGATGCCGGATATTTAATGCGGTTACTGAGGCGGTTTTGCGAGATTGCACGTCCTGATCTGGTGGCCTCGCGAGAGCGTACAAGTATTTTGCAAATATGACAGGAATGGTGTAATTATGTTACGCTTAAACCTTGGATATAAAAGGGATAATATAAATGGGGTCGGACCGCGTTAAAGATGCACCAAATCAAGGACTTCTGGAACGCTATTCTTTGGAAATAGCGGCCGGGGTTTTTGTTGTTGGTGCTGCTGTGTCTGTTTTACAGGAAAGTGTTGGTAATTATCTTGATCTGAATGATCGGCGTCCTTATGCCAAGGAGGTTGAAGAGTTTTGCACTGATCCTACGGTCAGGCCGCATTATCTGGGCACAAAAGCGCCGTATAAAATTGACTGGGATGATGCGGAGCGTTTGAGTGTTCATACTTTCAAATATGAGTTTAATCAAACGACGGAAGTAAATGATCCGGATAATAGTATTGAGGCTTTTGTTGCTAGCATACCGCAGGAAGTAAGGGATAATCCTAAAGCACATTTGATTGTGACGGGGCATGCAGATGGCGGTAACCTCTATGTTGCGCGTGGCGCAACGGAAACCAGAAAGCCACGTGACTTCGATGCAGAAGTTGCGCAGCATGAAAAGAACAACCGGACCATTGCGCAAGGACGTCTTGATCATTTTTTACAAGTTGCTAATTGGCCCGAAGATCGTTTGCGTGTACAGAATATGGGCAGTGATTTGAGCAAAAAAGAGCTTAATGTCCAGATTTGTTTTGTGGAACCGGAAGCCTGATATTATATAAAAATATGAACGACACAGGCCCGCCATTTGGCGGGTTTTTTTGTGCCTTAATACCTAAAAAACTTCAAGGAAAAGGGAAGATGAATGACGGACAAGACCGAGATTTCGGAGGGCGTGCAGCCTGCTGGATTTCCTCTGTTTGTGGTGATCTGGAACCAGATGCAGGGGATGAGCACGCCGCGCTTTCATATCCAGATGGCCAATTGGCTGGAAGGGGCGTGGGAGCACGGCAAGACGCGGCTTTTGCTGATGGCGTTTCGCGGGGCAGGGAAGTCCAGCATAGTCGCGCTGTTTGCGGCGTGGCTTTTGTATCGCAAGGCGGATTTGCGGCTCCTTGTGCTGGCAGCGGATTTTGGGCTGGCGAAGAAGATGGTGCGCAATGTGAAGCGCATTATAGAGCGCCATCCACTGACCAAGGGGCTAAAGCCTGATAATCCTGCGCAATGGGCGGAGGATCGCTTTACGGTGCGGCGCGCTAAGGTCAGCCGTGATCCATCCATGCAGGCCAAGGGGGTGAGCTCGAATATTACAGGTTCTCATGCGGATGTCGTTATATGCGATGATGTCGAGGTGCCGAATACCAGTGACAGCGCCGAAAAGCGTGAGGATTTGCGTGAGCGCCTGCGGGAGATTGCGTATGTTCTGACGGCTGGCGGGACTCAGCTTTATGTCGGGACGCCACATGATTATTACAGTATTTATGCGGATTGCCCGCGCGAGGAAATCGGGGAGGAGCTTAGTTTTTTAAACGGGTTCGAGCGTCTTGCTCTGCCGCTTTTGAATGAGGAAGAGGAATGCCTCTGGCCGGAGAAATATTCCCCAGAGGATATTGAAAAGATCAAGATCGAGACAGGGCCGAATAAATTCGAAAGTCAGATGATGCTGCGTGAGACGAATATCATGGATGGGCGGCTGGATGCGGATTTGCTACGCTATTACGAGGATGATCTGGCGCATTGTGTTTTGACCAATAAGTATTTCATCGGTAGCGCCGAGATTGTGACATCCAGTGCGTGGTGGGATCCGGCCTTTGGCAAGAAGAGCGGAGATAGCTCGGTTTTGGCGGTGGTGTTTGGCGATGCGGGCGGGAATTACTATATTCACCATACGGAATATATTCGCGTTGACCAGTTACTCCGAGAAAGTGAAGCGGTCCAGCAATGCAAGGCTATTGCGCAAATTGCCAGAGATTATCGCTTGCCTAATATTACGGTGGAGAAGAACGGGATAGGCAATTTCCTGCCCAGAATTTTGAATAATACGCTTGAGAATATGAAAATCCCGACGCGCATCCGTGATGTCGCGACGCGTAAATCCAAGGAATACCGCATTTTAGAGGCCTTTGATGCATTGCTGGCGGCGGAAAGGATCTTCGTGCATAAGAACGTGCAAAAAACGCCTTTTGTCATGGAGATGCGTGAATGGAAGCCAGGGAAAAGCAGGGCGCGTGATGATGGTCTTGACGCGGTTGCTGGGGCGATTAATCAAAGTCCTGATCGCTTGGCGAGTAAACCGCGCACAGGTAGTTACGCGTGGCCGCATAGCCTGCCCAGTAAGGCCAAGAGCGACTTTGATGTTTAGCAGCTTTGATCTTTTGAGCTGAATAGCGTCATTCATCGCTCGCGTAGAGTTTGCTACGCGTCGCTCTTCATTTCTAATTCAGATCAAAATCTCCTTGCTGTTCGTTTTTTTGACTTTTGAAAATCTTTTGGTCTATAGTCCGCGCTATGAAAAATGAGACTGCTATGAAAGCCGCAGAAAAGACAGAGCAAGTTGTCGGTGTGACCGCTGATGATACGCTGTTTTTGGCCCTGATCCTTTTTGTACTTGTGCTGTTTTTTGGCATAATCGGCGTACGCACCTATTATAAGCGCGGCGAGTCACTGTTTCGCGGGGCTATGACGGGGACGATGGCGGCTTGCGTCATCTTTATGCTGGTTTTCATCATCACCGCGACCATTAAATAGAGATATATAAAGACGGGAATACTGTTCATGGATGATTTTGAAGAGCTTGTAAAGGATATCGCATTAAAATCTGACAGCGCTTTTAAAGATGCCAGAGATTATGCAATTGAGGTTCTGGATAATGGAAATAAAATTTCCCTGAATTACCATGATGATGAAAGCGTAATAAATGCCTATGACGGTAGTATCTTACGCCTTTATGAATCAGATGATACATTGTCACAAGTGTTTTTGGGTAAGGCTGATCCCAAAATTGAGGGCAAGCAATTTGAAGCTGCAAAATTTGTAGTTGTTGACCAGATAATTCAGGTGCTTGGGGAACAAGGCTACGCTATTACATCTGATGATGATACGATTACATTAGCCAAGCCCGAGATTGGTCATGCGTGATGATGGTCGTTTGATGCTTATTCATAAAAACTTGTTATAAACCCGTGGTTTCGTGTAAGGTGCAAAGAAAAGGTTTGTGGGTTGATGGCATTTCATTTCGATTTCAGTTCTGTATTTTTTGTGATCTATCTGGTCTCGATTATTGCTCTTTATATGAATAAGCGCAAAGAGCAGATTTTGATGCTCAATGTTTCGGCCTGTTTTTTTGCAGGTATTTACCTTTATATGAATGGCGGGGATGCAGGCGTTATTGCCTGTGCGGCGGCAGCTTCGGGCTCGTTGTTTCAGCTTTGTGCTGAGCGTTATTTTACAAAATTCCCGAAAATGGAGTTATTACTGATCAAGGCCATAGGGTGTTCGGTTTTTGCGACCATAGGAATTTTGGCTGTTTATAAAAGTGTAAGTGATCTTTTCCTTGTGATCGCAATTGTCTCTTGTCGTTCTTCTGAAATGCTTAAGCGGCAGGATCTTTTAAGGCTTGGCTATTTATTCGCCGAGGTTTTATGGATGCATTATGCTATTGATAATGGTTTTGCATTATTCGCAGGGGTTCATTTGGCGATGACTGTTTTTGGTTTGTTTATTTTACTGCGGGATTACGGAAAGGAAGGGATTGTCGAAACTGTTGCTGAAGTGCTTGAACCAGTCGAGAATATGGCTATGGGCGCTGTCGAGGTTGTGGAGGACGCTGTAGAAGAGGTGGTAAACCAAAAGGCCGCCTAAAGTTTTTGATATATCTGAAAGAGGAACAGACCTGCTTGGTGTTCAAGCGGGTTTTTTTATTTAAGGAGAAAATTTATGTTGTCCGATGATTTAATGTGGTGGATTACGGTGGTTGATCTGCCTGCGCTGAGTGCGTTGTTCTGGATGATCTGGCGCACGCGCAATGAAAGCAAGGAAGAAACCGAGAAGCTCCATAAGACGCTGGATGTGCGTTGTGATCAGCTTCGCGATGCGCTGGCGGCATTCAAGCTGGAGGTGGCCAAGACTTATGCCTCGCAGAAGGATTTGCGCGCGCTGGAGGGGCGATTGGTTTCGCATCTCTTGCGGATCGAGAGCAAGCTGGATGTAACGGCGATCAAGGCTGCAGAACTGCAGGGGGGCAAGGAGTAGTCTGTTATGCATAGTTGTTGCGTTGCGGCAATTATATTTCTCTTAAGTTTCTTGACCTGCAATATTATTATTGTTTAGTCTTGTTAATTATAACAATAATTACTTTGAGGCGTGATAGTCATGAGTTTTTTGGATAATATGCGTTTACCTTTTCGTTCGAAACAATTGCCAGAGGAACAGGGGTTTGAAAAACATGTCGGGCAACACCTTAAGAATTTTTCTGAAAGCCAAGAAAACCGTACACAAAATTTCCTGAATGCGAATGATAATAAGGAAGATGCGTTTCACAGATATAGCCGTTTTCTCGAAGAGCAATTACATCTCATGAATAGGGCTGTCACGAGCTATATGATTAGTGAAGAGCGCATGAGTGATAGTGGAGAGATTACGAATACCAAGGAATTAACAATGCCTCAGTTGGAAAATATTGTCGGGTTTTATCTGACTGTAAGAGGGTTAACAGATCATCTGAGAGATTTTGCGAGTGCTGCAAATGGTGCGGGCGGGGAAGCCAAAGAAATTGCTGATCGTATCTTTGAGAAAACGCATCGTTATTTAGGAGATATGTTTGAAACAATGGGATCAGAGTGCTTAAACACGTTTTTGGCACATCGTCCTGATCATATTGACGCATTGAATTCACAAAACCAGTTCGAGATACCGTGAATATTCTTCTAGTATTTCCTGTGATTGACGTATTGTTTTTATGTATTACATAAAAAATTGTCTTTTCTTTGTTAGATTATTAAAATAATAAGCGGATAGTTTAAAAAGAATATGATAATAAGCGAGTTTAGAGATGGATCAATTTTCAGGAAAAGCTAAGCAAATCAGACTGTTTAGCGATGAAAGGTTTGATCTGGTGCGAAAAGAAACTCAAGAAACTCTGGATGCGTGTGCGGAGAAAATGCGTTGGTTAGAGGATTTCGAGGGTAAAACGATTTCTTCGGAAGGCATCATAGATTTTCTGAACAATTTTCAGGCTAGCATGTTTTTTCTTTCTTCTCGTTGTGAGGGGCTTACCGACCCGTATTATGTGGCTTTGGCTGAGTTGGAAAGATCACAAGGAAAACAAAATCACTATGTTTTAAGCAACGATCAGGCGGTTGAGACTATAGGGTTTTATAAGGCGATAAATGATCATTTGAAAAGTGTTGAAAGCATAGATGTAGATGATCTAAATCAATCAAATTATCAGGCCGCTATCGAGCAATATAAGGAGCTTTTTGATTTCCAGATGATTGGCGGGCTGGGGTTTGTGTTGGGTCATATTGATAAAAATGATCGTAATAAGCTACTGGATGAGTTTAAAAGTGATCATGATATGCATCAACAGTTAGTCAGAGCCGTCACTCAGCGAGGAGATCGACAAAACGGCAAAGGCTGGCAGCCAGAGATTGTATGATTTCAGTTTAAATTTAAAAATATCTTTTTCCAAAGCCCTGATTTTTATCGGGGCTTTTTTTTAGGTGTTCCCATTTATCTTGTGAGCAGCGTTGTTTCGCTCCTTACGTAGTTTTCTACGTTACGTCGCTTGCGCCTAGTCACAAAATAAAGCGAAACACCTAATTTTCTAATTAACCAAGGAGAAAAATGATGAAAAAACCAAAGCTGGTTGCCCTTTGTGGTGGCCGAAATAAAAGTGATGCGGCGAGAGCCAAGATCGAAGCCTTTTGCCGTGAAACGACTGTGGATGTGCTGGCGCGTACCCTTTGGGGGGAGGCGCGTGGTGAAGGCTCGCGCGGCATGGAGGCTGTGGCCTGTGTGATCTTGAACCGTGTGGCGCGGGCCGAGGAAGAGGGCGGTTTCTGGTGGGGGAACACAATCGTGCAGGTCTGCCAGAAACCCTATCAGTTTTCGTGTTGGAACCGTTCAGACCCGAATTATAAGGCTTTGCTGGCGGCGGATGAGGCCGATTTATATTTTGCCAGTGCCTTGCGCGTGGCGCGGCGGGCACTCGCTGGCGCTTTGGAGGATATCACCAATGGCGCGACTCATTACCATGCCGATCATATGACGCCGTACTGGGCGAAGGGGGAAACCCCGTGCGCAAAAGTCGGCCGGCATGTGTTTTATAGGTTATAAAATTAGTGACTTGCAGCGAATCATAGAACATAATAGAAACAACCTATGCTTTAAGTAAGTGAGGATAGGGAATGTCTTGGTTTAAGAAGTTTACAACAGGCGATATAACACAAATAATTGTTGCGCTAATCGGGCTTGTAGGGGTGTTGGCAAGTATTTATTGGGCAACTACTTCAAAATCACCACAGTTAGTAAATAACGGTAATATTCAGTCAGGAACAGGAAACAGTAATTCTGGTGATGGCAATATTTTTGCTGAAACTGTTTCTGTTTATCCAAATAATGATAAAGAGCGGGAATTTTTATATGCAGAGTTAGAGAAAAAAAACCAAATTATTTTTGGCTTGATACGTAATATGGACCAAGGGGAAGTACCTGAAGATAATATAAATAGTACTCAAGAATTTTCTAAAGTAAAAAGTCAAAGTAGTAAAACAGAATTAGTATCAAAAAATGCTGCAATCAAGACAAAGCATGATACTCAAGAGCAGTCTGATTTTGCTCTATACAAAGGCAAAGTTATCTATGATCAAGATAAAGATTTGTCACTTATTATGTATAAAAAGGCGATTGAATTGGAACCAAGGAGTTCTGAAGCTTGGAATTCCTATGGTATCGTTTTAATGGAAAAATCACGTTTTGATGAAGCGTTAGATGCTTTTCAGAAAGTACTGGAATATGCCGAAAAACCGTCTGATAAGAAGTGGCTTGCAGTAGCTTTAGGAAATTTAGGAGTTATTTATCACCATTTAGGAAACTATCAGAAGGCCATAAGCTTTAATCAAATGTCTCTTGATTTGAATCTTGAACTAAATCGAAGGGATGGAGAGGCAGACAACTATGGTAGTCTTGGAAATATTTTTTCTGATATAAATAATTATGCAGATGCAGAGGAAATGTTTGAAAAATCGTTGGCTCTTAATGAGGAACTGAAACGCATAAGGAGATTAGCCACAGACTATAATAATCTAGGTTTGCTTTTTCTAAAAAAAGGTGTTCCTGAAACCGCAAAAAAATATTTTTTTAAGGCAATTAAAATTAATGAAACAGAGGGGCTTAATGGTCCGCTTGCGGATAATTATAGTGGACTTGGTCAATTGTATTATAAGGGTGGGGATTTTAAAAAATCTGAGCAATATCATAAAAAATCACTAGATTTAGATATTAATCTAGGCCGCGTTTATGGGGAGGCTTTAAGTTATGGTAGTTTGGGTGAGGTTTATTTAAAGTTAGAAGAGTTTGATCAGGCAATAGAGATGTTTGAGAAAGCTTTGGAGATACACAAAGATCATGGACCACCCCAATTTGCTGCGGCTGATCACATGAATATCGGCAATGTTTACTTTGAACAAAAGGAATTTGAGAAAGCAAAACGGGCATGGCTTGAAGCTCGTGAAGTTTATAAAAGTGAGGGTGTCAATGATATGCACATGTTTCAGGTTGTGACTAGTAAACTAAGCTCTTTACCCTCACCAGAAAATCCTTAAACATAAATAGAATAATATCTGTGTTTAAAAGGAAAAATGATCATGCCTAAAAAGCTATGGAATAAGGTTACGAAAGCATTGGCGGTCAAGCAGGAGGCCGAAGCGGCGCATGACCCGCTTCATGTGGCGACGGCGGCGCTCATGATTCAGGTTTCGGTGACGCATGATGATTTCAGTGAAGATGAAAAAGTTAGTGTTCTGGCCTGTATCGAGGAGCATTTTGAACTGGAGACCAGTCAAGCCAGAAGCGTGTTCGAACGGGCGCTGGAGCATCATGACGAGGCAGCGGATTTGTATAGCTTTACACGACCCATCATGGCGGTGCTGGAGTATGAGCAGCAAGTCGAGATTGTCCGTCTGCTTTACCGCGTGGCCTTTGCCGATCATCATCTGGAGCATTTCGAAGAGCATATCATCACGCGGATTGCCAGCCTTTTAGGGGTTGGACCTCATGACCGCGTGCGGGTCAAACAAGAGGTGCGTGACGAGATAGAGGGTGCTGCCGGTACGGCTTAAGTAAGGGTGCATAATGAATTTGCATATTCCCTTTTCCTTTGTTAAGTTATTGCCTTAAAATGATAAAAATATATGGGTGGGCATCATGGCATTATTGCAAAATCTCAGCGGAAAAATCGATAAATTTACGAATATTGCCAGAGGGAATGCTTCTGCGGATAAGATTGAATCTATCAAGGCGGTAGTATCCGAGGCAGATCGTGCGCACCAAAACGAGTTTTACGCCCGTGGGATGGAAAGCTCCCGCCATAATCCTGCAAGTCATATGGACGCAGATAAGGCTTATGATATTGGCGCTTATGCGGAGACAATGGTAGAGCATCTTGGCGCGGTGAGATCAGAAGTACGCGGGGCTGGGATATTGCCTGCCGAGACGGCGCTGGAGGTTTTGCAGCTTTATAGCGATATGTCATCGGCGATGAATGGTGTTGCTTCTCGGACCCATCCTGATATTTATGCGAGGGCTATGGAGCTTTCAAAAGTTGAATTTGATGGCATTGAAGCCAAAGGTATTTCGGAGCTTGTCCGCAGGGTTGACCGTCATCAGCTAGAGGCCTTTGCCGATGGTATTGGTCGTCTGAAAATGCTGGATGATAATTTTGAACAATCGCTTATCAAGACGGCGAATGAAAGATTTGAGGCAGAGAAATCTGCTATTCATCTTGAACAGTTTACGCAGTAAATTTGGTGGCTTTCTTTTTCGGTAATTTTCCTGTACGTCCGATATTTAGATGAGAAAACCAAAGCCACAATCGGGCTTCATATTTCCGTATTTTTGATGGGGGCGTCGGGTTTGTTTGGCAAGCTCGTGAGTACGCCGGCTTTTTATTGCTTTTAGCCTTTTGCTTGTAGTATTATGGTCTGTAATAAAATGATAATTTAATAATAATAAAAAATGGGTGATAGAGTTGTGAAAGTCCAATCTGATCTTATTCTTGCGCAAAATCAGTATTCCGAACATGAAGACAAGCATGCGACGACGGTTGTCAGTGTTCCTTGGGAAGACGCACTTAACCATCCGCGTTTGAGCGGGATTATTGATGGCTATACGCCGGAGCATCGCGCGGCGTGCGAGGTGGATGGTGTTTTCCGTATGACGCTAGATTATGGGTTTGAAGAAGATTACAAGAATGGGGTTGGTCTTGTCATTCGGGATTTGACGGTGGATACGGCGAAGCTTTCCGAGGCAAAAGAGCAGAAGATCGTTGATTGGGTGAAAAGCCGTTATGATGGCAGTGTTACCGCGGATAATTTGGCGGGTGTTTTGCAAAAAGGTGATGTTAAAAACTCTATTATAGCTGATATGACGGCGGCGGGGATGGCTAGAGAGACTTTTATTGAAGCCTATCAGGTTTTTAAGGCGGATGGGGATGAGGCGGAATTGCCTTTTCCTGTGGAGGCCGAGGATATGGACCGTATTGTCCAGAGTGTGGAGGCAAGGGGGTTTGAGTACCCCGAAGCTTATTATGATTCTGTTGCCAATCCTATGCGCGAGGCTTGGCCGTCTTCGGTGAAGAAAAATTATGGGGATGAGGACGATCCAAAGAATGGCGCTCAGGTGATTTTCTTTACCGGATTTAATGCGGTTGCGCCTATGGTTTTCAAGACGGGGGAATATGCCAAGCAGCCGGCTTGGCCGTCTTGTGATGACGGGTTTGATGAATATGATGAAAATGGTGTGGCTTTGGATGAGGAGGGCGCGGTTATTCCTGCCGGTAATATTCCTTCGGATCGGGATTATACCTATCATCCGGAGCTTGTGATTTCCAAAGAGATGGACGGGGCCGAGGCTGAGGCGGTGATTGACAGGATGCTGGAGATGCCGGAGCAGGAGATTCTTTATGATGGGTTTTCTCAGCATTGTTTTGGTGTTGGCGGGGATGCGGCTTTTGGGCCAGAGGCGTTTAATGATCTTCTTGCAAAATTAGGGGCAGGGAAGCCGGAAGGCTCTTCGCCGGCTGAGGCTGTGGCTTCGGGGTTTAACTCTGTAGTTGCGCAGGGTGGCACGCCGGAGGGGTATAAAGTTTATAAGGTTAATGTGGATTTAAATATGCCTTCGGATGATCCGCAAGGGATTATGGCGTCGATGAACGCGATTTCGGGCGGGAAGGCTTTGTCTGCCGAGGCGGGGCTTGAGGGGTCTGATTGGGCCGAAAGTTGTGCGAAGTTGTCCAATGCGCGGATTTCTGTAGTTTCCCTGGCTATGAGGATGGAGCAAGAAGCTACATCTGAGGTGGTTTTATAATACCTGATTGGTGCTATGCTTGGGTCGGATGCGACACTATTTTGACTTGAGGTCGAATGGTAATGCATATAAAGCCTGCTATTAGAAAACTTTTTCTTTTCCTAAAAAATTTTTAACCGAAGATTTTCGGGTTTTTGAATTCTGGATGATAATTTTGAACAATCGCTTATCAAGGCGGCGAATGAAAGATTTGAAGCTGAGAAAGCGGCTCTTCATCTTGAGCAGTTTGCGCAGTAAATTTGGTGGCTTTCTTTTTCGGTAATTTTCCTGTACATCCGATATATGGATGAGAAAACCAAGGCCACAATCGGGCTTCATATTTCCGTATTTTTGATGGGGGCGTCGGGTTTGTTTGGCAAGCTCGTGAGTACGTCTGCGATTTTTATTGTTTTCGGGCGGGTATTATTTGCAGCGGCGGTTTTGCTGGCGTTTCAACTTTATCGTAAAAAACAGATCAGGCCGGATAATATGCGCGATGCGCTTGGTTTTATAGGGCTTGGGGCGTTGATGGCGTTTCACTGGTTTACGTTTTTTCACTCGATCCAGATATCAACTGTGGCGATCGGGATTTTGATGTTCTCCAGTTTTACGGTGTTCACGATTTTTCTGGAGCCTTTATATTTCAAGACCAAGCTGAGTGCCGAGGCTTGTATCTCGGGGATGATGTGTTGTGTTGGTGTGGGGATTATTGGCGGCGCAGATTATGATACGGATAATATAGCTTGGGGTGTGATTTGGGGGCTGATTGCCGGATTTACCTATGCGGTGATGTTGCTGGCGAATAAAAATTATGTGGCGCGCTATTCTGCGGTGACCCTCACGTTTCATCAGTTTTTTGTGGCCATGATTATTTTGTTGCCGATCGTTTTGTGGATGCAGGAAACCGTGTTGCCGATGGATTGGGCGTATTTGTTTGTGCATGGCGTTGTTTGTACGGCGCTGGCTTTTACGATGTATATATTTTCCGCGCGGCATCTGGATGCGCAAGTGATCAGCGTGGTTGTTATGCTGGAAAATCTTTATGCGATCATACTGGCCTATCTGATTTTGGGCGAGGGGCTGGAGCTGCGTATGGCTTTTGGCGGCGTGCTTATCTTGGCGGCATCTTATATGGCGATGCGCACTCAAAAAAACTGACTATCATTTAAAACCAAATAAGGAGAGCAATTATGCTTGGATCAATATTGTCCCAAGTGGGACTGCCTGTGCTTGTGGCGATACTTGGCGGGGCGCTGGGGGTGTTGGAGCATCCGGCGGCGCAGAAAGCTTCGCAGGCTTTGGGGAAGGTGCAAGATGTGCTGCGTGATGGCGGGATATCGCCGGAGCAACTGGCCGAGGCGAACCGTCATACCGAGAAAATGGCCGAGATCGAGATTGCGCATTATGAGACGGCGCTGTCGGAGGTGAACCAATCCTTGCGTGCCGAAGTGGCCTCGCAGGATTCCTATGTGCGGCGTATGCGTCCAACTTTTGGCTATTTGATGGCCCTGACCTGGGCGGCGCAGATGTTCGGGATTGCCTATGTGATTATCTTTGATACGGATAAGGCAGGGGTTGTGATGGCGGCGATGGGGAACTTAAGCGCGATTTGGGCGGTTGGCCTATCGGTGCTCGGTATTTATGTCTATCGTCGTAGTGATGATAAAAAAGCGGCTAGCATGATGCGCGATGTGATTTTCTGGAATCCGAAGGAGAAAACGGATTAACAACAAAGTTTAAGAACAAGACTCTTCGGAATTTCTAAAAATAGGACGGTAGTCGTCTGTGAACTCAATACACATACAGGGCGTTAAATTTTCGCTACCTTGACCTAGGCGCATACAAGGCTCTTTAATGTCTTCCAGCCAGAAAATATTTTCGCCGTCAGGTGTAAAATCAAATGCGTATTTATGTGTTTTGTCTTCAACAATATAAAGAGGTTCTTGAATGTCCCAGCCGATAAAAAACCAGATTAAGGCAAGTTCCTTGTCGGTGGCTTTTCGTATTGTTGCATCAGGCTGGATATGAATTTCATTGCTTAAGATATATGCAAGGTGAGTGGCCTGTTCGGTTGACTTTGACATAAGAGACTGGGTTGTTACTTTGAGTTTATCACCGAAGGGGAGGCTTGTTCGGTATGGTGTCAATTTTTCCGTATAGTCAGGCTTCGCAGAAATTTTCTGGCTGAGAAAAGTGCCGAGCATTGTTACATCTGTTAGAGATGAAAAATCATGAAGATGCGCTCCCAAAAGTGTTTTTATTTTCTCATACGCACGTTTGTTTGTTTCATCGTCTGTTGTCTTATAGGTAACGTGGGGTGGAATGATGGGAGATATCTGGACATTTGAGAAAGGCAAAGTTGCTATTTGGGCGTAGGGATCGTAAGTTTGGGGCGCTTCTGCATTCCATGCTTTTTCTATAATTAAGGTAATTTCGGTGGATTTCTGAACTTCTGGGATGACCCATTCTGGCGCAATAGGGTGGGTTGTTATCGTATTATCAGGAGCGCCATTAATATGAAATGTTATTGCTGCTGGCATGATTCCAAAGACTTCCGGTGTATCAAGGTTTTTTATTGCGGATTCTATATTTTGTTTCTGATCATCGGATAAGTTCCCGCTGGTGATTTTATACCAGATTTTGCTCTCATTTTTCGGGCGCAAAGTGATAATAATTGCGCCCGATATTGCTTCGGATTCGATGTTGCTGAGTTCCGAGGGGAGTGTCTCGGTTACAATCGTTGCAATATATTCTACAAAGGCACCTTGATCACGTGTTCTA
>DCKO01000084.1:30932-31459 GCA_002320665.1 Micavibrio sp. UBA1672 | reverse complement strand
GATGTTGATCAAGACATCAAGTTTGCGTTTTTCAGGTGCGGCTAATATGTCCATTTCGCGCTTAAAGATGAAATTTGCCAGATTGACAATATTACTGCGCAAATCATTGGGGCGATCGCCGTCTTTATTTTCGATGGCGGTGTCGTAAAACAACACCCAGATCTGGCGGTTATACTTCAGAGCTTCTTCTAGTTCATTCAAATCCAGATTTGTATCCCACTTATCGATAATAGCCTGAAACATACGGTTGGCCTTAAGCAGAATACGAGCCTCCAATTCGCGTTGGTCGGTTGTATGGGCGCGGGCATGATTGTCATATGCGCCGGCGGCGCTGGAATAGGGGTTTTTATTCTGCGGCATAACCAAGAAGCTCCCTTTCATGTTCGATCAGTTGCTGCGCAAGTTTTAGCGCCTTATAATATGTATCATTCATAATCTGTTCGTTGATTTGCATGAAGAATATGGCTGTGGTTGGTGCAGCTTTTTGTATTTCTGCGATCATGTCAAAATATTTTTGATGATATTCT
>DCKO01000084.1:0-30626 GCA_002320665.1 Micavibrio sp. UBA1672 | reverse complement strand
CAAAATATTTTTGATGATATTCTTTTGGGTTATGAGAGAGGTACATACATTGCAAAACAAAATAGATTCTTTTGCATGGTGTGTCGGCATTTTCCTCCTGCAGGATATCCTTTTCCCGTAGGATGGGAGCATCACCTGCAATGTGCAAGCGGGTGCGCTGCGAGCTATTCGTTATAACGGCATCGCCGATTAATATTTTTTCTTGGGGTTTTAAATCTATGACAAGGGCCATGGAATTCTTCCTTCTTTAAAACATGCTTTCTGCATTTATGTTACGACTCTATATATCATTATAGCAAAGAAAAGTTAAAAAGTATTTTAAAGTATTTGTATCAGTCTAATAAAAAAACCGGCGGTGAGACCGCCGGCTTGGTTTGGTAGTTTGTTTTTCGAATTTCTGCCGAAGAAACAAAACCTTGTTTAATATTAGAACAGACGAAGCACAGCTTGCTGTGACTGAGATGCCAATGACAAGGATGTGATACCCAATGTCTGACGTGTCTGCAGAGCTAGTAGGTTTGCACCTTCCTCGTTCTGGTCTGCCACTGTCAATTCATCCGCACCAGCCTGTAGTGTATTGATCGTCTGCTCGGTGAAGCTTTGACGTGTCTGGATGATAGACAGATTGTTTGCCAAAGATGATCCGAAGTTGCGAACAGATGCCAGAGCATTACGAGCCTGAGTGTTTGTCAGTTCGATCTCAGTTGAGCTTCTGAATGATGCTTCTGTAAGACCCAAGCCATTCGCCGTGAATGTTGCGCCAGATGTAGTCAGGCGGCTTGTGTTGGTCTCATTGAAGAATGTTGTGAGGTCATCACCATTCAGCAAGTTAACACCACGATAGCTAGCGTCAGTCACAAGGGAATCAATTTGTTCGCGTAAACTATTGTAGTCTGCAGCTAATGAATCTAAGCTTTCTGTACTGTTGTTGAAGGCAAAAACAAAATCTTCAGCACCAGCGCCGGCAGCAGTAATTGGATCAAGTGTGCCGTTTGGATCGCCGAAGCCAACATCAATAACATCTGCGGCAGCAGTTGTTGCTACGAATTGTATGTTTCTTACATCATCCGAAAGCGATGTGAAGCTTAGCTGGCCTGTAGAGCTGTCAAAATTAGCGCTTACTAACTGATTGAGGTTTGTATCCAGGTTGATGCTGTCAACAAGATCCTGAAATGTTGTTGTCCCATCAGTGGTTATAATATTGGAGCTTACAGCTGTGCCATTATTATTGACAGTTATTTGAATGGTGGCCGCGGCATCAAGGCTTAGTATAGTATTCCCATCGGCATCAAGATAAGCGCCGCCGTTTCCTATAAGGTCACCAGCTTCTGCGAGGTCGCCTGAACTTTCAAAAAGTGAAACTGTGCTGATTGTACTTCCGGCAACAATTGTTGCCGCATTAACGGCAGTTCCACCACCAGTTCGAGTTTCAACTTCAAATGCGTTATTTATGCCGAGTGCAGTTAGGTCTGTGTCATCTAGTTCAGTAGCACCAGTAACTGTTGTTAATTTGAATGTGCGTCCGTCTGAGCTTTCGATGGATAGGAAACCTTCATCGGTAATAGATGCTGTGATTTCACCATTCTCATTGTCTGCAAAGGCATTGGTTATTCTCTCTGCAAACGTATATGCAGAATCACCATCTGCTATTGTTATTGTTTGAGATATTTGAACGCCAGCATTGTCCGTTGTTGTAATAACAAGCTGATCACCATCGGTAATAGATGTATCATTGCCCAAATCGGCAACGTCAGATAGATCAACTGTACCAACTAAACGAGCTTCTCCTTCGGAAGAGGCTAATTCGTCACGAGCTGATGCTGCGATGGATTGTGCTTGCTCGACAAGGCTTGTCAGAGCGGTAACACCGTTATCAGCAGCTTCAATCGTTTTGATTGACTGACCGATACCATCGAGAAGACGGCTAAGGTCGCTTGCGCGGTTATCAAGAGATTGCGCCGCGAAGAAGCTGGAGGGTCCATCCAAAGCGGAGTTAACCTTCAAACCTGTTGCGAGGCGAAGTTGTGTTTTATCAATAAGACTTTGTGTATTTTGCAGCGAGAGTAGATTGTTTCTAAGTGCTGCGGTCAAAACTACATCTGAAGACATAGCGTTTCTCCTTTCCTAGGTTGTAGTACCGGAAATTCCTATTCCGGCTTTATACTCCATCATACTAGCATAATATTTAACAAAGCGTTAAATGATTTTTGGAAATTGAAGAAAATTTTGTGCGTAAAAGGGTTTTGCTAATTTAATAGCAAATTTGCATTTTGGGGTAAGGCTATGGAAGATGGCGCATCAGAGGTAATGGAATTCTTCCAAGGTATCTGATGCGCCGTTTTCCATACATTACTTAAACTTCTGTGTAAGTAATGCCTGAATTTCGGGTGTCGTGGTCTAGGGGTTAGGTCTGAGGGTAGCCAGAAATATGCCTAGAATACGATACCCAAATCTTGTTTATCTCAGTTGCAGAAGCTCCTGTGTCATCTGGTCAACTGTGTTAATCACTTTTGTTCCTGCGGAGTAGGCGCGTTGTGCTACGATCAGCAGGGCAAATTCGTCAGCAAGGTCAACATTCGAGTTTTCCAGTGTGGCCGGTTCAATGAAACCTGCACCGCCGCTTCCGGCTTCACGAAGGTTTTCTTCCCCTGAGTTCTCGGTTTCGGTATAGGCTGTTCCTGATACTTCAGCTAATCCATTCGGGTTTGCAAATGTCGTAAGAGGAAGTTTGTATAAGGTTGAGCTTGCACCGTTGGAGAATTGTGCAATCACAAATCCTTCACGGTCGATTTCTACGCCTGTTCTAAGACCAAGTTCCGCGCCGTCCTGATCAGAGAAAAGAACTGTATAATCACTAGAGAATTGACTGAAACGCTCAATATCAACAAGGATATTTTGTAGTTCCGAGCCGTTATTCCAGTTGATTTGATTGAGTTCGATATCAATATTGCCATCAACATCAGCAAGGGCATTAATTGTACCGTCACCATTGAAGTTGACCAAGCCTGTTGTGAGCTGAGCATTGCTTGGGTCGCGGATGGTCATTGTCCACCAGCCTCGCGCGTTGTAATTCGGGTCACCGGGCAGGAATTGCAATGTCGGGAATTCACCTGTGCTATAGGGCGGGGTGTCAGCAGCAGTACCATTGGCATATGTTCCTGCTGTTCCAATATCATCGGATAAATATGCTCCTGGGGTAAAGCCTAGCGAGCTTAGAGCTGTGCCTGCTCCTACTTCTGCTATTGTGAAGGTTTCCAAGCCTGTGGTAAATCGATCATGTTGAAGTACGATTTCTCCATCATTGCCCAGAAAAGCTGTCATGTCTGTGACATTGGCGTTAATGTCATCAATTATATCACCAATATCAAAGACCATGACGTCGACACCAACTGGCAAGGCCGCGCCATCAACCGCAGAGATTTGGTAGGTTCTGGCAGCACCACCATCCACAGATATTGTGAATTGGTCACCATCGCTAACTCCAAGGTCGTTAACCATTTCATCCGTTGAGGTTAGCTGGGTTCTCGTTGTTGGTGACGTTGCTTGTGGACCATAGGTTTTTACAAACTCGAAAGACAGTGGCTGCGGGTTTCCAAGTGTGTCATAAACAGTCAAACCCCGTGTGAAGTCAGGTGGTGCAGTGGCTGCGTTGGTCAAGGTTACATCGACTTCTGCGGCATCAAGGTTGACTGATAATTCTGCTGTGTTGGTCGGGCGTGTCAAACCACCAAGGAACTGCACGTCAATCGGGACGAGCGAGGTCAGGTCTCCTTGGTTGGCTGGCAGGTTACCTGCGGTGTCAATCGGCCAGCCATAAAGATAGAACCCTGCTGAGTTTCTGAGGAATCCTTGGGAATCTTCGCTGAATTGTCCGTTTCTGGTGTATAGGAATTCTGTTAGTGCCGAATCATCGGAGTCTCTTTTGACGGCAAAAAAGCCTTTACCGGATATCGCCGCATCGGTACTGGATGTGGATTGCGAGATTGGTCCTTGCTGGCTAACTTGTTGTAAGCGGTTGGCTGTCACTGTACCAGGTGAGAAACGTGCATTGCCTGATTCTGTTGTCACAAGGGAGAAAAAGGCGGCTTCGGAGCGTTTAAATCCTGTTGTGTTGATGTTCGCGATATTATTGGAAATAATCGCTGTTTTCTGCGACTGCGCGCTTAGGGCTGATACGCCTGTGAATAGTGATCCAAATAGTCCCATTTTAGTCTCCTTAAGTTTACGCGTTATACTTGTTGTTGTTCGTCTTGAGTGTCAGTGGTGTCATCGGCAGTTATATTTGCAGGGGCTGCCTCCGGTTCACTGACGTTAATAATATTGCCCAATGATACGGCGCGTTCTCCGATCAGTAGCATTGTGATACCGTTTTGGGTTTCGATTCCTCGTACATGACCTGTGACAACCGTTGATGTTTCTAGAGCTTGACCTTGTGCATCCAATGCGCCGACTTGAATTTCATATGTGCCTTCGGGGGCAATGTTGCCGCCATTGGTACGGCCATCCCAAGTGAAGTTTTCGAGTTGTTCGTCATCACTAACTTCTTGGGTGAAAACAAGGTCTCCGGCAGAATCGAAGATATTGATGGTGGTGTCTACGGACTGTCCGTCTATTGCATAATTTACCTTGATAGGCCTTGATCCATCAAAATAAGCTTCGGAGCTTAGATAGCTGACATCCAGTCCGACATAATTTAAAGAGGAGGAGAATGCATTGCCTATTCCTGTCGAGACCAGAGCATCAAGTTTCTGGTTGGCATTAATCTGTTGCTCTACCCCTGCAAAGTTCACAAGCTGGTTCGTGAATTCTGTTGAATCCATTGGTGATAGGGGGTCTTGGTTCTGGAGCTGGGTTGTTAGCAAAACCAGAAAGTCATCAAAGTCATCGGCAAGCTGAGCCTTGGAATTTGAGGTGTTTTGCTGGAAGTCCAGAGCGTTGTTAATTGTTACATCACTTGCCATTATTCTACTCTTTCCTTAAACCATGATGCTGTAGCGTAAGTGTCCTGTTTCAGGATCAACGCTCAGGTCCATGGTTGTTTCGATGATGTCGCCATCATCATTGCCGTTTTCGTTTGAGCCGGATTTGCCGCCAGTCTGTCCGGCATTATTATCTTTTGCATGAAAAGCATGATCGTCATTGGCGAGTTCAAAACTTAGGTCGCTATTTGAGTCTAGACCTGAATCCTGCAAAGCTTGCTGGAGGGCCTGTGAATCACGTTGGAGCAGGGCATATGTCTCTGGCTTTTCAACGGTCAGAACAATTTTAGAAGCATTATCTTTGCTGATGCTCATTTTAACTTCAACGCGTCCAAGTTCTGGCGGGTCAAGCTGGATTTTGATGTTTGTATTATCGTTGCCGGCTTTGACGGCGCGCTGCACATTAATCATCACAGCTTGTGTGGCTGGATGTGCCTGAGTTGCATGGCTGGCTTGTGTCACGGGGCTGGTGGCAATATTCTGCGCTAGAGCATTAGCCTGATTAAGTCCGGCTTGCGGGTTGGGGGCGTAAATTGCCGTTTCACCCGTTGTTGAAAAAAGTATGTCAAGGCCAGAAGAACCTTGCAAGAAACGGTCACCTGCACTTTGTTGTGGTGTGGCTTGTGTATCTTGCGCCGTTTGTTGGTTGCTGGCGCCTGCTAATTTGGCGATATTATCCTGAACCATGCCTTTGAAGCTTTGGTCTTTGCCCAGAGCGTTTTCTCTACGGGTATCAATGCGGCTTTCGAGGCTGTAATTCGCGTCATAGCGTTCTTGCGTATAATGCTTACTATTTAACGTATCTTGAGATTTCGCGAGTTCAGGGGCTAGAACCGTTTTTGTCTCGGATGTGATTGCATTTGTTCTGATCTCGGTGGTTTTCTGAGGCTGTTTCAAAGGCGGTGCAAGCTCAGCTAGTTTAGCGGCTAAAGCCTGAACCATTTCTTCATCTTGCTCATCAACTTTCTGGCTGAAGAGTTTGGCTATAAGGTTTTGGATCTCAGCCAGATCTTCAGGGCTTTGATTGTAGATGATGGTCAGGTTTTCCTTGGATTCAAGAATATTGCCTAAATACTTAGCAATATCCTCCAGCAAGGAGAGTTTGAGCTCTTCATCTTTTACAATGTCACTGCTGGGGCGATTTTCTTTGATTTCGGTGATCTGTTGCTCAATTCTGTCGCGCAGGAGTTGCATAGCCTCGAAAAGTGGAGATAGCTCTTCTTCATCATGCGCAGTGGTCACGATCAGAATCTCATCGGAGACATCACTTGTCTGGGAAGGTTTTGCAACCTCAGCTGCTTCGGCATTATTTGCCAGAATTTGAGTGATTTTGGCATTTAGCTCCGCAATGTCCATCAGGGCAGTTTCTGTTGTAGACTGATTATTCTCTTTTGCTACTTTTGTATGAAGCTGTTCATTGGTTTTATGTTCGGAAACCGTGTTATCATCTTTTTGTGATGCACGGTTTTGGGCGGCCTCATTCTTTTCTTTTGCTTTGCTCATGAAGGAAGCAAAAGTGTCTTTGTTCTGGTTATTTCTGGATGTCGATAATTCGGCATTCTTGGTCGCAAAATTATTCTGTGCCTTTTTATTCGAGACAATTTTAGATGGATCAATAATAGGTTTGATCTGATCATTTTGCTGTAATGTAAATAAAGTGTGGTTCATTCTTTTTTATGCCTTATTACTAAACTCGAATTATGCAGTCTCACTTACGCCGGAGGAGATGCCGCGCTTTTTACTGTCTGAAAATGCGCCGTTTTGCCCGTAATTGTAGCCTTTTTGGGATTTCGCTGAACGAATGGCTGCATTCCTTAAAGTGTTGCCAAGCATCTCGGTGCAGCGCTGCATGCGTTCAATGGCCACAAGGTTTTTCTCGGATAGCTCCGAAAAATCCTTATGCATTTCCTTTAATTTATTGCGCATGGCTGGATCAGCATTCGGGATATCTTTTTTGCGAGCGATCATTTGCCCCATATAGGATTGATACAATGTCGCAGCCTTAAGCTTGTCATCTTGGAGTTTAAGAAAGCTATTTGTGTCGGCTTCGTTCAAAGCTTTGTTTTCAAGTTCATAAATTTTCTGCAAACCCTGAATGGCGCTCATTACTTCCTGTAAGGCGGCATTGGGATTGCGCGGCAATAATTTGGCATTTGTATTTTTGCTCATGACTTATGCACTCTGCCTTTCTTGGTTTTTAGGGCTTTGAGGGATATGCAGTCTTTGTCCTAAATCCTGCGCGGTCAGAAGAGTGGCTTTTGTATTGGCCAGACTCTTCTTCTTGATTTGATCGATCATCTTGTTGTTGCATTCTGTTTTTTGACGTATGTCAGTTTGCAGCGTGTCCAGTTTGTTGATCAAAATTTTGTCGGCTTTTTTGAAGTCCTCTATGCGGCTTCGGAATTCTTCCGAAGCTTTTGCGTAGCGAGAGGCAAGTTTCTCTTTCTCTTTTTGCGCTACTGCAAACTGCATGAGGTCACCACGGACAAGAGCGTGTGTCTCGTCTTCGGCCAAATGGACAAGTCTTTCGCTGATGCGGATCATTTCGCGCATCGCAAGATTGACGTTACTGCTTAAAACGTTGGGTTCCTGTTTTATGTGCCTTGTGTCTTTCATTGTTTTGTCCATTTAATTATGTGGTGAAAATTATTTTGCAAAATCCGTTCCAGTTTCTCTGGGGGTAGGCATGTTTTTAGCCTGAATGCGGATAAGTTGCTCTTTGACATGATCGGCAATGCCAACACCGTTATTATTGGCGATGTTATTACCGAACTCCTGAAACATAAGGTTGCGGAAGATTTCTTCTCCCTGACCGCCGCCGAACATGCCGTCTGTTTCAAGGCCTTCGAACATGGGCTTTATCATTTCAGATATAAAGATGGCCTCGAATTCCTTGGCGCTTTCATCTATGCGCTTTAGGGTGGAGCTATCCAAAACTCTGGCTGGATCTGTGTGATTGGCCTTGGCATTCATCATGGCGATTTGTGGGGATAAGTTTGCTTCGATCATGATTACATTACCTCTATATCAGCTTGAAGGGCGCCAGCAGCTTTGATCGCATGTAGTATTGTGATGATATCGCGGGGGCGCACGCCAAGTTTGTTTAATCCGGTTACAAGTTCCTGCAGGGTTACACCTGTATCCAGTACGGCGAGTTTAACATCATCTCCGGTATTGGCTTCGACATCGGTGCGAGGTACAATAATTGTTTCCCCCTGATCGGCAAAGGGGTTGGCTTGCGAGACTTGTGGGGTTTCTGTGATTTTTAAAGTCAGGTTACCTTGCGCGATGGCGACATTGCTGACGCGGACATTGGCGCCCATCACAATCACACCTGTGCGTTCGCTGATGACAACTTTTGCGATTTGGTCAGGCTGGATCGGGAGTTGTTCTATATCTGTGATCAGATCAACAATCGAGCCGTCATAATTTGCCGGACGCTTGAGGAGAACGCTGGCGGAATTTTCTGCCGAGGCAATTGAGGATGTCGTAAATCCGTTAATAGCATCAGAAATACGTCTGGCTGTGGTAAAGTCAGGGTTGCGAAGGGCTAGGCGTACTTGCTGTAATTCCGCCAGGTCAAAGTTAATCTCGCGCTCGATAATACCGCCATTAGGGATGCGGCCAGTGGTTGGGATGTTCTGGGTGATAGAGGCTGCTTCGCCCTCTACAGAAAACCCGGCAATATTTACCTCGCCTTGGGCAACGGCATAAACTTCCCCGTCTGCACCCATCAATGGTGTCACCATCAATGTACCGCCTTGTAAGGAGCTGGCATCGCCTAATGCCGAGACATTGACATCAATGCGGGAGCCTTGGTTTTTAAACGGGGGCAGGGTAGCCGTTACCATGACGGCGGCGACATTGCCTGTATTCATATTTTGCCCGCGAACATTCACACCGAGGCGTTCAAGCATGGCAATTAAACTTTGTTCTGTGAAGGGTGAATTGTTTAGCCCATCACCTGTACCGTTAAGACCGACAACAAGACCATACCCGACAAGTTGGTTGGCGCGAACGCCTTCTATGTCGACTATATCTTTAATGCGGGAGGTTTTAGCAAAGGCAGGGCTATGAAGAAAAGATGTGGTAAGAAACAAGGCTGAACCTACAATAATGAGGATCAGTTTGTTTAGGAATTTACCATTTTTATTCTTTTTATTATAAGTCATCTTTTACTTCATAAACTCTGTCTTGTTACTTCTTCTTAACTACAACTTTGTGTCCGTAATTCTTTTAGGAAAGGAGATAAAAACTACGTACATAAGGGGGTAATGCGAATAGCGTGCCAGTTTTTTTTACTGTTCTTTGTCGGGTAGGCTTCAGGAAGGGAAAAAAATACCGCCCGCTTATTTTCACACGGTTTTGACCGTGGCATTTTTTACCCAAAGGGCGTATAATGGGTATATAATCTTTCAAAAAGGATTCATTTATGAAAGTTGAAGGGTCAAAACGCACTGGTTCATCTTCCGGCGCAAAAAAATCATCTGGTGCAAAACAGTCCGGGAATGTGGATTTCAGCCAGTTTATGAAGTCTGGATCAGAAGGCGTTTCGGGTGCGGCAACAACCCAGTCTATTGCGCAAGTGGATGCGCTGTTGGCTGTGCAGGGGGCGGAAGACCCGACGCAGCGTCAGGCAAAAAAACGTGCCCGCATGCGCGCCGATACGATTTTGAATAAGCTGGAGCAAATACGTCTGGCGATGTTAGGCGGTAATTTAACGGTTGGTCATATGATTGATGTGGCGGATGTTGTGGCCTCGCACAGGGATAAAATTGAAGATCCGGCTTTGGTCGCGATTATGGATGAAATAGATCTACGGGCGCAGGTCGAGCTTGCTAAAATGCGCGTGTCCATGGATCAAAAACTCTAAACAATTTTTTCATTTATTCGATTTTTGTTGTTTTTAAATCTGTTCGCATTTATATTCTCACGCACTTTGAATTTATAGATGTTTTTACATGGTTTAAACAATAGAAAGAGGGCAGGGAAACATGGCAACCCCTACAAGTGTAACATTACCACCTGATTATGATCCTGAAAAAGATAAGGGCGACTTTATGAATCCTGTGATGAAGGAATATTTTCGTAAAGCTCTGATCGATTGGCGTACAGAACTTTTGAAAGAATCTGAGGCGACTATTTCAGAGACCTTACAAAGTACAGAATTGCAAAAGCCGGATCTGGCTGATCGTGCTTCTGCCGAGACAGATCATGCCCTTGAGCTAAGAACGCGTGATCGTGAGAGAAAGCTGATTTCCAAGATTAACTCTACGCTTCGCAAGATTGATGAAGATGAGTATGGCTATTGTGATGAAACAGGTGAGCCTATTTCAATTGGTCGCTTGAAAGCCCGTCCGATTGCGTCTCTTAGTCTTGAAGCGCAAGAGCGTCATGAGCGCATGGAAAAAACTCACCGCGACGACTAATAGCTTTGATCGTTTAGCCTGAATAGCTTCACGTGTCACTCATGTACTATTTTGTACATTTCGCTCCTTGTTCATAATTCAAGCTAAACGCTCTTTGCTTTATGTATTCTGATTAAAACCATATTAGAATGGGAAGAGGATATCATAGAGCTGCTGGCCGTAGCGGGGTTGTTGCATGTCTGTGATTTGACCTTCGCCGCCATAGATAATGCGGGCTTCGGCAATCTGGTCATAGGCAATCGTGTTTTCGGGGCTGATATCTTCGGGTCTGATGACGCCGTCAATATTCAAGATACGCTTTTCAAAGTTTACGCGCACTTCCTGTTTGCCGTGAATGACCATATTTCCGTTGGGTAGAATTTGCGTAATGAGGGCTGCCATGCGTAGTTTGATTTCATCTTCTCGTTCGATACTCCCTGATCCTGTATGGCTTGAATCTGCGCCAAATTCGGTTAGGGAGGTGTTATCAATGGCCTGAGGAAGTACACGGTCCAGTGCTTGTTCATAGCCAAGAAGGGCGGGCAGAGCGGCATCTTCGCTGCTTGTGCGTGTGCGCTCTGTTTCATTGTCGATGGTGGCTTCGTCTGCAATATCAATCATTACCGTTATGATGTCACCGACATCACTGGCACGTTGATCCTTGAAGAAGGTCACACGGTCACTTTGCCATAGGGAGTTTTTTTGCTTGGTTACCCGTTTGGGAGCCGGCATGGGTAAGCTGACAGGTTGATATCCGGCCTGAATTTGTGGGTCTTCGATTTTGGACATTTGTGGGGCTTCACCGATTTTGGAGATCCTATCGGCTGTCGAGCATCCCGCCATCATGGAGCAGGAGAGTAAAATCGCCAGTATTTTTATATTTCTTGTGTTACGCATTCTTAATGTCCTTTTCTAGTTACTTATAACGGCGACTTGTTTTTCGCCGATGACCTGCGCTTGCAGGGATTGATTGCTACTGATGTTAACCACGCGGATAACATCGCCCTTGGAACCATTTTCCAAGGCTTTGACTTGTGTGCTTAGAGAAAGAGAACCTTCCTGCAATTGTATGGTTAGTAATTCTCCGCGTGAGATGATCAAAGGGGCGATAAGCTCGGTAAGTTGTATGGGTTTCCCTGCGGCGATTAGTCTGCGGGGCGACATGCCGATCAATTCATTGACCGAGCCGATTGTGTTTCTTGTGAATTCATGTTCCGGTACTTTGACCAAATCAATATCCTTTTCCTTAATGATATTGCCGCGTGCCATATTTTCACGAAGTACGGGGACTTCGATAACAGGTTGTAATACACCTTTTATTGTAAAGTGCTGGATCGGATTTTCGGCTGATGGCGCAGCGATGGTGGCTGTAAAATTCTTGTGGTCTGTATCGACTTTCAGGTCCGTGATGTCAATTTCTGCAGGCTGGTCATAAGGCAAGATAACATCCTGATAATGCATTGGAATTTTTAAGTCGTAATCGCCGTAAATATCAGATGTCTCAAGGGCCTCTTTGATTTCTTCCTTGACTTGTTCTTTACGGATGATGGTGGCTTTGCGTGTGATACGAACCTGATCGGCTGTGCTGCTTGGTCTCCAGTCTAATCCCATAGCCGTGGCTACGCGCAGTAATGTGCGGGCACTCAGAATCATTTCATCACCGGGTTTGGGCGCTGTGCCAAGGATGCGGTCTTCGTTGGTTTTTAGTCCATAGAAAATATCACCAAGCTTGATAGTGCTGTCGGTTATGATGCTGTTTTCCTTGATCCCGACTGCATGGGCAGGTATCGCAAAGATTATACAGATTATAAGACCTAATGCTTTATATATGATTTTGTGTTTCATTATTGGTTACCCTTAATTTTTACTTATCTAAGCTGTGATACGGTTTGCAGCATTTCGTCGCTTGTCGAAATTACATTTGAGTTCATCTCGTAAGATCGCTGCGCTGTAATCAATGATGTGATTTCTGCGACAACATCTACGTTAGATTGTTCCAAAGCGCCTTGCTCAATGCGTCCGAATTGATCTTGTCCGGCTATTCCTGTAACCGGAGAACCAGAAGCTGTGGTTTCGACGAGCAAGTTATTACCAATGGCTTCGAGGCCTGTAGGATTAATAAATGTGGTCATTTGCAGTTGACCAAGATTGGATACTGCAACTTGTGACTGGATTGTGGCCAAAATTTCACCTTCGGCATTTATATCTATTCCCGTGGCATTATCTGGAATAGTGATACCCGGCAAGATACGGTAGCCGTGCACGGTTACAAGTTCACCATTTTCGTTGATTTGCAGTGTTCCATCGCGTGTATAGGCTGTTGTGCCATCGGGCAATTCAACCTGAAAGAACCCGTCTCCCAAAATAGCCAGATCAAGCTCATTATCTGTGGCTTGGACTGTGCCTTGTGAATGCATGCGGTAGACAGCGCCTGTTTTAACACCAAGGCCAACTTGTAAGCCAGAGGGTACTGTTGTGCCGGAATCTGAAGATGTGGAGCCGGGGCGGTTCAGGTTTTGATACATCAAATCCTGAAAGGCTGCGCGTTGTTTTTTATAGCCTGTGGTTGTCATATTGGCGATGTTGTTGGAAATCACATCAACATTAAGTTGCTGTGCCATCATGCCTGTTGCGCCGATATCAAGTGATCTCATTTTTAGCTTCTCCTACTCTTTAAGTTTTATCTTTGTGTTAGGGCCTGTATCGCGGAGCGCAGGCGGTCATGTTCGGTTTGTAAAATTTTCTGTGTGCTTTGGAAGTCGCGAAGGATTTCAATCATGCGCGTAATTTCCACAACAGGCTTGACGTTTGATCCCTCTAAAAAGCCTTGTGCAGCCATTGTGTTTTCTGCAGGAATAGAGGGATCATCGCTGCGGTAGACGTTATTGCCCATGGCTTCCAGATTTTGGACATTGTCGAATTCAACGATCATAAGCTGGCCTAATTCTCCGTCCTGATTGGAGATTACACCTCTTTCATCAATGCTAAGCTCCAGAGAATTATCGGGAATATTAATGGGGCCGCCTTGTCCCATAACTGGAAAGCCTGCCATAGTTACGAGTGTGCCATCAATCGAGCGCTGGAAATTACCATCGCGCGTGTAAACGGTTTCACCTGTCGGGCCTTGGATGCCCATAAAGCCCGGGCCATTAAGGGCTACGTTATACGGGTTATTGGTTTGCTCTTGTGAGCCGGGATCTGTTTTCTGGTATTCTCCGCGGTCATAGGCGAAAGAAAGTGGATCATCCCCATATCTGGGATCGGAAATATATTCTTCGAAGACCACATTTTGTGCTCTGAAACCTGTGGTGTTCATATTTGCGACATTATTCGCGACAATATCCATATTGGTCTGGAGCGTCATTTGGCGCGATAATGCGAGATATATACTGTTTTCCATTTGTTTTAGCTTTACTTGAGTTAAAAAATCTTCGTAAAGATAAATGCATTGCTTGTGCCAGACTTGATGTATTGTTTTAAATCAATGCCTTATTCTTGTTTTTGTAAGATTCTACTGTTTTGTGTTTAGGACGAAAACCGGATTCTTGCCGGGTATTTTATGCAAAGCACGGCAGTTTTTGCCTGTGGATTACAGTGCTTTTTATTATTGTTTAAATCCGTGTTGATAGATTGCCCAAGCCCTTAGACCTCCGGGATAATTTATATTATAATGTAAGCACTTGCGTTTTTTTATCTACCGCTGACATTCAGGAAAAAATTATGGCTGACGAAGAAGAACAAGCAGAAAATGATGGTGATGGTGCTGGTGCTGCCGCGGAAGGTGGTGAAGGCCTTGATGAGGAACCTAAGAAAGGTGGTCTTAAGAAGGTATTGCTGATTTTGGTTCCGTTGCTTTTATTGGGTGGTGGCGGTGGTGGTGCCTATTATATGGGGTATCTGGATTCTCTTTTGGGGATCGAAGCCGAGGAGCATGCTGAGGGGGAAGATGGTCACGGTGAAGAAGGCGGTGATGATCATGCCGAGGCCAAAGATAGTCATGGCAGTAGTGGCGGCGGCGATCACGGCAGCGGGGGTGGGAGTAGTGCATTTATTGCTGTGCCGACAATGATTGTTAATTTAGCTGGACCGGAAGAGGAAACGCCTCGTTATCTGAGACTTACTGTTCAACTGGAGTTGTCTGACCCTTCGGAGTCAGAGGCTATACAGGTAGTAATTCCCAGAGTCGTTGACCAGTTTCAGACGTTCTTGCGGGAGTTAAGAGTTCGAGATCTGCGTGGTTCTGCTGGAATTTACCGTCTTCAAATGGAATTGCTTAGCCGCGTTAATCAGGCCGCTTACCCCATAGAGGTGAAAGATATTTTGTTTCAGGAAATTCTTATTCAATAAAAAATATGATACCATAAGCGCATAAACGTTTTTATTATCCTGATCGTACATAAAACCAAACGGCATGGTTCTTGCGTAATGTATGTAAATAGATTTGAAGTCTTGTTGAGGAAATACTTGAATGAGTGATGATGATGAAATCTCCCAGATGAGCGCAGAAGAGCAGGCCATGATGGATGAATGGGCTGCTATGGCTGATGATGGTGACGGAGAAGCAGGAGGCAGCGGAGATGTCGCTATGGATGATGAGGCTGTTGAGACTGAAGAGGATGATGAGGGTAATACCCGTATCCTGAATCAGGATGAGATTGATAGTCTTCTTGGTTTTGATGAAGATGATGGTGATGGCGAAGCTTCTGGCGTTATGGCGCTTATTAATTCGGCGATGGTCAATTATGAGCGCCTGCCGATGTTGGATATTGTTTTTGACCGCTTGGTCCGGTTGATGTCTACATCTTTGCGTAATTTGACGAGTGATAATGTCGAGGTTAGTCTTGATCAGGTGTCTACGGTTCGTTTTGGTGATTATATGAATTCTATTCCCTTGCCGGCTATGATCTCTGTGTTCAAGGCAGAAGAATGGGATGATAACGGTTTGATGGTCACAGATAGTGCCCTGATTTATTCTATTGTTGATGTACTTTTGGGCGGACGACGCGGCGCAGCTTCTATTCGTGTTGAGGGGCGGCCTTATACCACGATTGAAAGTAAGTTGGTCGAGCGTTTGATCCATGTAAGTTTGGGTGATTTATCATCCGCTTTTGACCCTCTTTCACCTGTTAGCTTTAATCTGGATCGCTTGGAGACTAATCCACGTTTTGCTACGATTACGCAAACTGGTAATGCTTGTGTGCTTGCGCGACTTCGTGTGGATATGGGGGAGCGTGGTGGCCGTATGGAAATTCTTATTCCTTATGCGACGCTTGAGCCTATTCGGGAATTGCTCTTGCAGATGTTCATGGGTGAAAAATTTGGTCGTGACTCGATTTGGGAAAGTCACTTGACACAAGAGCTGTATAAAACCGATGTCCAGTTGCAAGCTGTGTTGGGTGAACAAACCTTGCCATTGGGAGAGATGCTAAATTGGAAGGTCGGGGATCAGGTTATGTTTAATACTTTGACCAGTGATCAATTAGAATTGCGTTGTGGTCATTTTCCCATGTTTTTAGGACCAGTCGGGCAGAAGCAAGGCTATATTGCGGTGAAGATAGAGGATTATCTGGAGCCCAAAGAGGATGATAAACAATGAACCTCGAGTTACTGAGTTATGGCCTTGATGTTTTAATTTTAATTTTTCTGGCGGTAATGATATTTTATGCCTTTCGTTTGACCAACAGCCTTAACGAGTTTCGCCGGAACAGAAATCAGTTTGATGAAGTCATAACAAAATTGGTAACGAGTATTAATCAAGCCGAGCAGTCAATTCGTGATCTTAAAGAAGTGAGTGCAGAAGAAGCGGCAACTTTGAATGGTTTGGTGCGTCAGGCTAAATCTCTATCTACGGAACTTAAGGATATTAATCAGGTTAGTGAAACTATGGCTGAGCGCTTGGAAAAACTTGCTTCTGAAAATAGAAAAATTTTAAGAGGTGATACTCCGCAGGAAGAGCAGGGCGATATTATACCAGATGATTCCGATTTACCTTCATTTATGATACAGGATAAATATGCGGAGCCAGCCAAAGAGGAGGTGGCCTCGCATCAGGAGATTGAAGAGCATAGAGAGTTTTCGGATGATATGCCCGAGGATTTGCAAAGTGAGGCTGAAAAGGAATTGTTCAGGGCTTTGCAAGGCACTAAAAGAAAGTCCGCGGGCAGGTAGGAGAAAAAATTATTTATGGTTAGCCAAATTAGAATATTACCGCTTTTGATACTTGTTGCATTTATGTCTTTTGCAGTGCGCTTTGTTGATGTTGTGACTGGTGTACCGGAATTCTCGGGTGTGGCGCATGCAGAAAGTAAAAAGGAAGACGAAGGCGACGCCCATAAAGAAGATGTAGTGATGGACGAAGCTAAGATGGATGATAAGACAAAGTCTTCTTCTGATGTTAAAAAGAGTGATAAAAATGCGCCTAAATGGCGTGATGCTTCGGATTCTGACTTTAATTTGGCAAATATCAAAACAGAGCTATATAAGGAGCTTGCCGAAAGGCGTAAAAAACTGGATGAGTGGGAAAAAAACCTGCAGGTCAAGAATGCTATGTTACAGGCAACGGCAAAGGAGCTTGAGACTAAATATAAAGAGCTGGAGGTTTTGAAAAAGGAAATCGAAGGTTTACTGGATTTGCAGTCTGCAAAAGAAGAAGGGCAAATCAATAGTCTTGTAAAGATATACGAGGGTATGAAGCCAAAAGATGCTGCGCGGATTTTTGATACGCTAGATTTGGATGTTTTGGTTTCTGTTATGAGTAGAATGTCGGAACGTAAACTATCGCCAGTCATGGCAGCTATGAATCCAGAACGCGCAAAAACCATTACGATTATGCTTGCCGAGCAGAATAAACTTCCTGAAATGCGTTAATACTACTCTTTTTTATGTTAGAGCATTGTCATGCGTGAGGTGCATTGCTCGGTGCTTTACTTTATGTAGAAATCATATATTATATTCAAGGGCTTCGGGAGCTCATTTTTCTTTTGGAATAATAACGTTCTGTTAACGCTTTTTCGGCATAATCCATAAGACTTAATTTTCTGCGTTTTTCAAATATTACTTCATAGTTGAGGAGACATTCAAAGTGGCTGTAGATATGAACATGAACGTATTGATTGTGGATGATTACACAACGATGCTTCGTATTATCCAGAATTTGTTAAAGCAGTTGGGTTTCAAAAATATTGATGAGGCAACTGACGGTTCTATGGCATTGGAAAAAATACAACAAAAGAATTACGGTTTGGTTATATCCGACTGGAATATGGAACCGATGACCGGTTATGAATTGTTGCAAAAAATTCGTGGTTCCAGTGAGTCATACAAGAATGTTCCATTTATCATGGTGACGGCAGAAAGTAAGACTGAAAATGTTGTGGCTGCCAAAAAGGCTGGCGTTAATAACTATATTGTTAAGCCATTTAATGCAGAGACACTAAAAACTAAAATTTCATCTGTAATCGGAGATTTTTAGAGCTTGGAATGTCTTACTATTTAATTTGAGGGGAAGGTAATGTCTGAGATGGCTGAAGAAAAAACGAATTACTTAGGTAACAAGGAAAAAGTCGCCCGTATTATTAATTCTGTGCTTGAAAAAGTTGGTAAGGCCGAGGAGGTTTCGCGTGAGACAATCTACAAGGAGTTGCTTGACGTGCAGGCTATTATTGATGAAATGCGCAGGCAGGTTGGTTCCTTGAAAGCCAGTGACATTAACGGCAAGCATATCCCAGGTGCGACGGACGAATTAGACGCTGTGGTAGTGGCTACAGCAGAAGCGTCTGGTTCTATTATGGATGCTTGTGACGCGATACAGGAAAAAGCAGCCGAATCTGGTGAAAATGGCGATGCAATTATTGCTGAAGTGATGAAAATTTATGAGGCTTGTTCATTTCAAGATATTACAGGTCAGCGTATTACAAATGTGATCAAGACATTGAAGCAAATTGAAGATAAGGTTGATAATCTTGTCGCGACAATGAGTGAACGCATGCCGAATATGGAAGATGACGACGAGGAACATGGAGATGGAGAAGATCATCTTCTTAATGGGCCTCAGCTTCCTGATAATGCTATCTCTCAGGATGAGATTGATAAGTTGCTTGCCGAATTTGATGATTAAATTCATCTGCTGCATCTAAATTAATTCCCTAGTTATCATATTCATTTTGCCTGTTTTAGTGTAAGATAGGGCAGTAATATTTTTCTTTACTGCTTCTTATGGACAAAATATGGCAAACCAGTTTTTGGCTTTATCGTTGTTTTTGATGCTGTTGTCGTTCTTTATTGTAATGAATGCGGTGTCAGGCTACGAAAAAACGAAAACACAGCCTGTCATGAAAAGTCTTTCTCTGGCTTTTTCAAATAAGGAAATTGTTGAAGACCACGGACCTTCCGAAGAACCAACCATGATGATGAATTTGGGTAAAGGTGATACTTTATCCAAAATTGAGGGGCTTTTTGATGGCCATATTGCTAATTTTACAGCGAAGCGGAACAGGTTGGGCACTATTATGCATGTAAGATTACCCGTTTTGGCTTTTAAACGAGCTATTGAAATGCCGCAACTGCAGAGTAAAGATGATAGTAAGTTATCCAATCTTGCCGATGAATCTTTTTTACAAACCTTAGTTACTTTATTACGCGCAGAAGAAAATAATTTACCTTATCGTATGGATATGATTTTGGAGACTTCTTATCAGCCGGATGTTATTTCGGAAGAGACACAATCAAGGATGCGTAGTGATTTAACACGTGTTTCAGGTTTTGCATCCAGATTAGAAAATTACGGCATGCCTCAACAATATATCAGTGCAGGGTTGCAGTTTGGTGAGACAGGATATGTTTCTTTATATTTTAAGCGCTATGAGCACTATAGTCCTTTAGAAAAAAAGCATAATGATGAACAAAAATCTGAAAGTTCTAGTGAGGTGCCATTATGAAACATAATGCCACACAAAATAGTAATACTGTCTTTGGGGCTATGTCTGAGTCTCCGGTTAATAATAAGGCCAAGCAAGAAGGGCATGTTCCTTTATGGTTGGTGACGTTTACAGATGTTATGGCTTTGATGCTAACATTTTTTGTTTTGCTCTACGCAATGTCCGTTCCTGAAGAGGATAAATGGAATGAAATTTCAACAGCCTTAAGTAATCAATTTAACAAGACAGAGCGCAAACCCTATGTAATGGGCTCGCAAGACGTTATAGAGATAGATAAAATTCCAACTAGCCGCGCTTTGGATTTGAGTTATCTGGATAGTCTGGTTACGGAAGCAGTCAAGAAAGAGAGGTTGGAGGGTGTGACAGTAAAGAGTAATAAAAAACGCCTTATTGTTTCTTTGCCCTCTGCTTTGCTTTTTGAAACCGGTTCTGTTGATGTCAAGATTGAGGGTAAAAAAGCCTTGTTTTCGATTGGTGGTATCCTTGATCGTATAAAAAATAGAGTGGAAATTATTGGGCATACAGACCCGAGTGCTATACGCAAAGATGCTTCGGGTTATAAAACAAACTGGGAATTATCGTTGGCGCGGGCTATTTCGGTTGCATCTACTTTGCACGACGTCGGATATAGTAAGGGTATGGCGGTACGTGGGCTAGCTAGTGGTCGTTATGCAGAGTTGCCGGAGGATATTCCTGAAAGTGACAGATATGCGCTATCGCGCCGTGTTGATATTGTAATTATGCAAGATAGCGGTCTTTAGAAATTATTTTAGCGTAAAAAAAACCAATCACGGGTATAAATTCTGGACCGTTTATCGAGCCTGTGGCATGCTTTAATCATGAAAAGAGGCACCTCTTTTATTTTCATTTTTATAACTGTGTTTATGCTTTTTGTGCCAGCCTATGCACAAGAAGCACTTTCTGTGCGTGGAAAAGATCGTGAGCAATATTCAAGAATAATTCTAAATTGGAGTAATCCTTCTGCATATGAACTTGATGAAAGTAATGCGGGTAAAGTCTTTTTGACGTTTAAGTCGGATGTTCAAATTAAAGAAGAAGAATTAAAGCAGGAAACACAATCCTTGAAAAATATTCTTGGAGTTACTCTATCCGAAGCAAGCGCAATTTCTATTTTGTTTGATATTCCTAAATCAAGCCGTGTCAGGGCTTTTAATGCGCAAGGTAAGGTTTTTCTGGATGTATATAATCCGACAAATCCAGAAGATCGCAATGTGGCCAAGGCACTGCCAGAGTTAATGCCTGAAATGCCTGAGGCTGAAGTGCAGGAGGCCGCAGGGGAAGAAGTAAAAGAAGAACCTAAGGAAGATGTGGCCTCTAAGGTAGAACGTGAAGTACCTCAGGACGCTGATAATAAAGAAGCTAAAGCGCCTGCTGTGCCGCCAGAATTTGTACTTGTTCCCGAGAATTTAGAGAAGGAAAGAATACCCCCCAAGGAAGATGTGTCTGATCAGATCTTCGATGCAAAGAGTGAGCAGCATAATAGTTTTCTGGAAGATGCGGTTGATCAAAATCAACATGTAGTCTCCGTAACGTCAACTTCGACTGTGAACATGGCGATGTTTGAAAACGCAGGAACACTGTGGATTGTGATGGATCAGGATGGTCTTCATCTCAAGCCAACTATTAATAGCTCCAAGCGGGATATGTTTGACGGTTTTAGGAAAATAGAACTCAGTAATGGTGGGCTTTATACCATGCCTTTGCCAGAGGGGCTTCATGGTAAAGGTAATGGCGGCGGCATTTTATGGCGTTTGATATTGTCAGATGATATTAAAATGGATGATCCTGTTGAGCCTATTAAAGTTGGTGCTGCTAATATCAATGATATTCGAAAGGGTCATATTATCTGGCCGTTAGAAGGGGTTAGAGAAATAAAAACTTTGCGGGATTATGAATCAGGCAAGCCTTTATTTGTTGTGCTGGTTAATGATTCTAGCCAGTTTACCGGTGCTTTCCGTTCTTTTGTTGATTTTGATGTTTTGACGTCATATGCGGGTATGGCTATCCGACCTAATGTTGATGATCTTAAAGTTGAACAAGTTGCGGATGGGATAAAAATTTATCGTGATAAAGGGCTTTCAGTTATGCCCGAGGGGATGATGTCTTTGGCTGTTGGTGCTGATGAACGCGGTAGCTTGGTTAATTTAAATAATGTAAATACAAATCAGGCAGATAGGCCACCATCTGTTTTCCAATTCGTCTCTTGGCAAAAATTCAGTATTGAGGAATTGAATAGATATAAAAATAACGTATTGGGTGCGTTGCCGGAAAAAGAAAAGCCTCAACAAGTTGAAGATTTGATGGTTTTGGGTAAAACGCATCTTGCTTATGGTCGGGCACCCGAGGCGCTTGGTTTTTTTGAATTTGCGCGTCAGGTTTTTCCAGAATTGGAACAAAGCCCTGAATTCTTGGCGCTTAGAGGTCTGGCACGAGCTTTTAACTGGAAGAGCGAGATTGCATTGTCTGATTTATCGCATCCCGATCTGAAAGATCTGGATGAGATAAAATATTGGAAATCTTTTGTGCTGGCGGATCTTGGTGACTGGAAGCAGGCTGCAGAGATTTTGCCAGCTAGTTATGGTGTTTTGAATGATTATCCCGAACACATATCATCGAGATTGGGGCTAACTCTTGCAGAGGTGAATTTGCGGGATGGTAATGTGGCCAAGGCCGAAGAAATTCTATCACTATTAAGTCAGAATAAATTGTCATCGCATATGGATGCGGCTGTTAAGTATTTGCAAGGTGAGGCTTATAGGCAAAGCGGCGCTATTGATGATACGATTTCTTTGTGGGAGTCTTTGAAAGATCACCCTGATCAACTCTACAGTACCAAGGCACGTTTGGCTCTGGCGGTGTTGTTATCGGATCAGGGGAAAATTGATAATAAGCAAGCTATCGATCTTCTGGAACCCCTACGTTATACGTGGCGCGGTGACCAATTAGAGGCTCAGGTTTTATATTGGCTCGGGAAGTTTTATTTTGATGCCCAAAACTATGTCAAAGGTCTTAATATTTTGCGGGATGCTTCATCATTGGCTGTTAATACAGCTTTGGGAGAGCGTATAGCTGCGAATATGACCGAGGAATTTACCGGTTTATTTCTGTCAGATACAGAGCTTGAAGATTTGTCGGCTCTTGATGCTATTGCTTTATATGATCGATTTAGTGAGTTAACGCCACCGGGTGAAGAAGGTAATGAAGTTGTTCAGCGCTTGGCGGAAAAAATGGTCAAAGCTGACTTGCTTGATCGGGCGAGCGGTTTATTAAAGCACCAAGTTGATTTTCGTTTGGAAGGTGAAAATAAGGTAAAAGTGGCAATGCGTTTGGCGGCAATTCAGCTTTTGGGTAAAAAGCCTGACCATGCGATGGAAAGCTTGCTTAAGGCAGAGAAAGCTCTCAAAGAAGCGCCACAAATCAAAAACAAAGAGCAGAAAGAAAAGGAAATTACTTTGATGAAGGCGCGGGCATATGCTCAAAATGATCAGGGAGACCGTGCTCTGGCTATACTGGAAGATATGGAGCCTTCGATTGAGGTAAGTCGTCTTATTGCTGATATTGCATGGAAAAAGGGGTATTGGGATGATGCAGCTTATGCTTTGAATGAAGTTATTCAGGCTGATGAAATTATTGTCGGCGATACTCTTACATCACGGCAGGCTTCTGTGATTATGAACAGGGCAATTGCACTCAATCTGGCGGATGACAAAGTGGCTTTGGCGAATATGCGTAAAAAATATTACGATATGATGCTGAAAACAAATTATAAGAGCCAGTTTGATGTCCTTACCCGCTCGGGGCATAGATCTACTTTGGCTGATCGTGAAACTTTACTTTCTATTGTCTCGGAAGTTGATTTGTTTGAGGAGTTTCTCGATAAATTCAAGAATGGTGATGGATCATGAGATGAACCTAGTTCAGGCTCTTCTTTTCAGGTGGGAAAGTATGAAAAGTGCCATACCAAACTCCACCGTTTTTCATGAGATTTTCTATGTTTTCTTGTTGGGGGATGTCGATATTATCTCGGTTTGTTTCTAACTCATCTATTTCAACCTGATATGCAGAAGATGTATTAATTGGCTTGTAACAATCTTGTTGCAATGCATTCTCTGCACTCATTATTGCTTCTATTATGTCATTGGCGCAAAGATATATGCTTACAAATGCACCAGCACAACCTTGTGGTAGTTGTGAATTTTCAGAAGCAATAACTTCGATTAATACGCAGTATAGTTTTTTCATTGCCTACCCCCCACCGGAATAGGTAAAACTCTGTACCAGAGAGCCGGCGATCATATGCCAGCCATCGACCATCACAAAGAATATAATTTTAAAGGGCAGCGATACCGTAACTGGCGGTAGCATCATCATACCCATGGACATCAGGATTGAGGCTGTTACTAGATCAATAATCAAAAAGGGCAGGAAGAGCATAAAGCCAATTTCAAAGGCGCGGCGTAGCTCCGAGATCATAAAAGCTGGAATAACGATATGGATTGGTACATCCATGGCTTCGTTATATGGGCCTGTTTCACTCATTTCTATGAAAAGCTCAACGTCCTCGTCCCGTGCATGTTTGAGCATGAATTTTTTGAAAGGCACGGTCGTGGCTTCGAAAGCCTCGATCTCATCAATTTGTTCATTGACTAAAGGCAGAACACCTTCGTCATAGGCGGCCTTGAATGTCGGGGCCATGATAAAGAAGGTCAGGAATAGGGCCAGAGAAATCATAACGGTATTAGGAGGAGTTTGTTGCACTCCGATGGCGGTTCTCAGGAATGATAAGACAACAACAATTCGGGTGAATGATGTCATCATAATGAGAATAGATGGCGCCAAAGAGAGGACCGTGAGCAAGGCAATCAGCTGAACCACGCGGCCTGATACTGTTGCATCGCTTTCTTGGCCTAGATCGATTGATATGTTCTGGGCTTCGGCTGTGTAGGGGGTAACCAAAACCAGAAACAAAGCAAACATAATAATATAGGCGAGTCTTCCGACCATATTCCTGCCTTACATGCTTTAGTAGTAGGGTTAGGTCGTCAGAATATCGTACGAATCTCTAGTCGTTTAGAGGTGGAGAATGTTAACTAGGAAATGTCCACAGGTAAAAAATTTAACTTTGGGGTTTTATAAGTGTTTGTTTCTGAATTTTTTTTATCATTTTCCTTGCAATCCTCAAGGCCTATCATTCCATCACCGCCACTCCATTGGAGATTTGATATCAAGAGCGGATCAAGAAGACTTTGACTGGCTATGGCTGAAAAGCTACCGAAAAGGACTCTTTGGGGCAGCTTTGCCCACATTCCTGTTAAGAAAGGTTTTTCATCTTTCATTTCTTTAGGGAGATAAAAAAGCATGGTTCTTTTTGTAAAATCATTAATTTTTTTAATGGGACTATCGAGATATTGCTCAAACTTTTGTGCCAGCCAGCCTGTATGCGGGGCTGTTAATTTTGAAACCCAACTCTTTTTATCTGAGAGACTATTGGAATTGAAATCTTGAGAGGCATATATACCTCCTTCGTATTTGTATAGGCTGGAAGCAGCAATATAAGCGCCTGATGTTACTGTTAATATTGGCAAAGATAGGCGTGCTGTTTCGACTATAGTATCTTTATAATCTGTCATGTGGTTGAGAATTTCAGGGTTGGAATATACAGATAACCCCGTTTCAATTCCAAAAGCAGAAAGTGCCATACCGCCAAAGCCTAATGCTAACCCTCCCATTTTCAGAAAAAAGGGATTATTTGCCGAATATCTCAAAAGGGATGATCCAACGACAAAAGAGGATGCAGAAACTGTGATCCAGCTTGTATCTTGGGTGATTGCATATGCTAAAAGGCCTGTAGCCCCTAGTGTAGATCCAAGATCAATAACATTGTCTAGTTTTGTAGTAATAATATTAGATGCATTTTTTAGGGCTGGCGTAAGGACAGTTATTCCTCCAATTCCAATCGCTGTTGTGGCATCGGGATATTGTGAGATGAGTGTACTGATTTTCTCAATAGTATCCAGATCTACATTATTAGCTACTGAATAAAGATTATCAGAAAATTCGGTATATCCGCCTGTTCCAGCAATAGCAGCATTCACATTTCCGGTTTCGTACAACCAGAATTGGTATTCCATATTATGCTTTTTGAAATGTTCGCTGGTTTTTTCTGTTAACTTTTTCAACGCAATCACCCTTTTTGTAAAGAATCACTAGTGTTTTTACGGGTGATTTGCAAGAAAAATATTTAAGCCGACATGACATTTGCAAAGGGATCAAGCGGTGCATCAAAGAGGTTTTCAAAAGGGAAATCAAGTTTATCCTTACCACCTAGTTCAAAGAGTTCGATGATGCACAAGCCCAATACAATTTCGCCGCCAGCGTTACGGACAAGATCGCCAGTGGCTTTCATGGTGCCGCCTGTGGCGAGAAGATCATCAAGGATAGCGACTTTCATGTTGGATTCAATGAGACCTTCTTGGATTTCAATGGTATCTGTGCCGTATTCAAGCTCGTAGCTTTGGGCGATGGTATTACCAGGGAGCTTGCCTTTTTTGCGGATCATACCAAAGGGAAGGTTTAATTGTTGTGCGACGGGCAGGCCGGTCAAAAATCCTCTGGATTCAATGCCCAAGATAAGATCGGCATCTGTTGCTTTTACTTTGTCGCTGAGGATGTCAGTGATTTTAGCCCAAATTTCTGGTTTTTTAAGGAGCGACTGTATATCATAGAAATTAATGCCGGGTTTCGGAAAGTCTGGAATAATATCGATGTGGTCTAGTAAATTCATAACGGCTCTCTTTCTTCGGTGTTAGTTGGCATTTTTAAAAATGTTCTTTTCGTTCCTGCTATATTTGGTATAAAGTTTTGAACGAAAACGGGCAAGGGGTTTTAGGTTGGTATAAAATGTTCAAGCGGCGCGAACCATTAACGCTTATACAAAATATTCGACAGTTTTTCTGGCCGTCTATGGGGTGGATGCGGTCCTTTCATTATGTGAAGTATCGTCTGATTAGGGTGGCTGATTCCACGCATAAGATTGCATTGGGTCTTGCTTTTGGTATGGCTGTGTCTTTTACGCCTTTGCTGGGTACACATTTTTTACAGGCAGGCTTGCTGGCTTATATCTTTAGAGGGAATGTTTTTTCTGCGATGATTGGAACATTTGTCGGGAATCCCTGGACGTTTCCTTTTTTCTGGTGGGCTGGTTTTAGCATGGGTAGCTTTCTTTTCGGGTTTTTTGGTATTGAGGGAGCAGGGGAGTTACCTGATGATATGACTTTAGCCATGCTGCTCGACATGGCCTGGCATGATCCGATGGTTCTGTTCTTGCCTTGGATGATGGGTGGATATTTATTGTGTCTGGTGTGTGTGCCGATGAGCTATTTTATCTTTTTTTACTTGGTAAAAAGTGCAAAAGTCGCACGTCAAAAAGCAAAAATAAGACGTTTGGAGCGAGTTGAGCGGGAAGTTACCGGACAAGAACAGGTTATTATGCCCAAAAGGCACCGAAAATAGTTATGATATTAGGCATAGGGAATGATATCGTCGATATAAGGCGGATTGAAAAGGCTTTTGACCGTTATGGCATGCGCTTTGCTGATCGTTGTTTTACCTCTCACGAACAAAAAAAAGCGCAAAAGCGAGAATCTGCAGGTACGCATTATGACGTATATGCGAAGCGCTTTGCGGCTAAGGAGGCTTGTGCCAAGGCGTTAGGAACAGGTTTTTCAAAAAATATTCGGTTTAAAGAGATTGGCATTGTTGAAAATGAGGATGGTAGGCCTTTTTTAGAGTTAAGTGGCGCAGCCAAAGATCAATTGGAAACTATTACGCCTAATGGTATGAAAGCGGTTTTACATTTAAGCTTAAGTGACGAGCCTCCATGTGCGCAGGCATTTGTTGTTATAGAAGCCCGATAGTTTTGAAATCTCTACTAGCTTTATAATTTTTTTTCCGGTAAGTCATTCTTATGTCCGATAAAAATACACTAGATCAAATTAAAAAACCTGATGTAGGCCAAGAAGAAAAACCTGCTCCTTTAACTGGTAAAGAGGAAATGGGGGAGTTGGTTAAAACGGCTCTTTGGGCTATTGCGTTGGCTATTTTGATAAGATCTATTTTTCTAGAGCCATTTAACATTCCGTCAGGTTCTATGAAGCCGAGTTTATTGATTGGTGACTACCTTTTTGTCAATAAGCCGGCTTATGGCTATAGCCGTTTTTCTTTTCCCTTTGGCTTAGCACCTATTGAGGGACGGATTTGGGCGGCAGAGCCGAAGCGCGGAGATGTTATTGTCTTTCGTTTACCAACAAACACGAATGAAAATTTTATCAAACGCGTTATTGGTTTGCCCGGTGAGACCATTCAGTTGCGTAGAGGACGTTTGTATATAAATGGCGAGGAAGTGCCGCGTGAATATATCAAGACTGTTGAAGTTGAAAATGACTATGGACAAAAGATTGATGTTGAAGAATATATTGAAACTCTTCCTGGTGGTGTAAAGCATCAAATTTATGAAATTAGCGATAATGAGGACAAAGATAATACGCCGATTTATACTGTACCAGAGGGGCATTATTTCTGTATGGGGGATAATCGTGATAGTTCCCATGATTGCCGCTTTTCAGAAAGTGTCGGGCCTATTCCTTTTGAAAATATAGTCGGGCGTGCTGATTTTCTGTTTTTCTCGACCAATGGCGAAGCTGGGCTTTTTGAGTTTTGGAAATGGCCGTGGAGTATTCGTTATGATCGTATATTCATGGATATTGACCCTAAGCGCCCTGAAAACAGTAAAAAATCTGGCATGGGCGTAATATCTTCTACAGCAATTGCTTCGGAACGCAAATAGATATGGCTCGGGATTTTTGTGCTTTAGAAGAAATAATTGGTCATGATTTTAAGGATAAAAGCTTGATTGAAGCTGCATTAACGCATTCTAGTACAGAAGGAAGTGTTAATTATGAGCGGCTCGAGTTTTTAGGAGATCGTGTTTTAGGTCTGGTCATTTCGGAATTACTGTTCAATAAATTTCCAGATGAGCCAGAAGGACATTTGGCAAAACGTTTGGCGGCGCTTGTTCAAGGAGAAACGCTAGCTCGTTTATCCTTACAAATCCAATTGGGTGATTTTATTATTTTATCCGATAATGAGCGTGATGCTGGCGGGGCATCAAATGAACATATTCTGGCTGATGTTTTTGAGGCTTTGATCGGGGCTTTGTATTTAGATGCCGGATTGAAGGCATGTAAAACCTTAATTGAGCAACATTGGGCGGGTATTCTTTATAAGATGAAAAAGCCGCCTCTTCATCCCAAGACCGCTTTGCAGGAATGGGCGCAAAGTCAGGGCTTTTCTTTGCCGAAATATGAGGTGGTTGGACAAGCCGGACCGCATCATGCCCCTATTTTTACTGTAAAGCTCTCTGTTAAAGGATGTGATGATGTTATTGCAGAGGGGAGTTCTCGTGCTGAAGCTGAAAAAATGGCAGCGGGGTTATGTCTGAAAATGTTGGGAATATATGGTGACTGAAAATATACAAACAAAATGCGGTTTCGTAAGTGTATTGGGTTTGCCTAATGCGGGGAAATCGACGCTTGTTAATGCTCTGGTCGGGCAAAAAGTATCTATAATTTCACGAAAGGTGCAGACAACCAGAACCAGAGTATTGGGCATTGCGTTACATGAAAATTCCCAGATTATTTTGATTGACACACCGGGCGTTTTTAAGCCTAAGAAAACATTAGAAAAAGCTATGGTTTCTGCGGCCCTGTCTAGTATTGAAGGGGTGGATTTTATCATTCACCTTGTTGATATTTCAAGGAAAGATCCTGTGCAAGAGGCGCTTTCTCTACAAAAGCAAATAGCAGATCAGGATAATGTAATCCTTGTCTTAAATAAGGTCGATATAATTCAAAAAAGTAAGCTTTTGGAATATGCACAAAAGCTAAATGAGAATGGGAATTATAAGGCTTGTTTTATGATTTCTGCCTTAAAGGAAAGTGGTCTGAAGGATTTGAAATTGTATCTGGCCAATGAATTGCCCGAGCAAGAATGGGTATTTTCCGAAGATCAGGTTACGGATATGCCGATGCGACTTTTGGCTGCAGAAATTACGCGCGAAAAAGTTTATGATTTGTTACATAAAGAACTTCCATACTCAATTTTTGTTCTCACAGAGCACTGGGAAGAATTTGACAATGGTGATGTCAAAATCATGCAACAAATAATTGTTCAAAGAGAAAGTCAAAAAGCGATTGTATTAGGCAAAAAAGGTAGTAAGATTAAAGAAATCGGTCAAGCTGCGCGTATTGAGTTACAGGACTTACTAGACAGTAAAGTACACTTAAAATTACATGTGCGCGTTCAAGAAAACTGGACAGAGCGACCAGAAAACTATGCTCTGTTTGGCCTAGAAACTAATGTGTAATTCGTGGTTGTGTGGATAAAAATATTTTTTTATTTTTTCGCATTGGCAGGGGTGGGGTTTAACTGATAGATTGATCTTATCAGTTACATGAAAGAAAAATAGTCATTGAAATCAAGTGTTTATTTGGTTCTTGGCTTTTTGTGTTCACATTACGGGAGGCATATATGAGTTGGACAGATGAGCGCGTAGCATTACTAAAGAAACTCTGGGGCGAGGGGCGCACTGCTGCCGAGATTGCCAAAGATCTGGGTGGTGTTACACGTAATGCTGTGATTGGTAAAGCACACAGACTGAAGCTGTCTAGTCGTGTTTCTCCTATTCAGCAAAATGCGAAGAAGCAATCGGCAAAACCTGCTCAAGAAAAGGCTAAGGTATCTCGTTCAATGCCAAGTCCAGCCAATCATATTTCTGCTGTTGAACCAGTTGATAAAAAGTCCAGTTCATATAGCAAGCCTAAAAACAGTAAGCTTTATGATCTTATGGACTTAGCGCCGCGAGCATGTCGTTGGCCGGAAGGTGATCCAAAGGAAGATAATTTTGGTTTTTGTGGTGCTCATTGTTTGCCAGGCCTGCCGTATTGTGAGGAGCATGCTCAGGTTGCTTATCAAGCAACAACTCGTAATCGCATCATGAAAGATAAGGCTCTGATAGAAGAACAAGGAAAGGCATTAGCTGGCTCTAAGGGATAATAAGGAATAACCTTTAATATTAGATTTGGCGGCGCGTTATTTAACAAACGCGCTGTTTTTTGTTTTGTGTTCTTGACAGTGATGCTCTAAGGCCTTAAAACACAAAAACTTATCTTTGCGGCGGTGTAGCTCAGGGGTTAGAGCAGAGGAATCATAATCCTTGTGTCGGG
>DCKO01000096.1:50622-50944 GCA_002320665.1 Micavibrio sp. UBA1672 | reverse complement strand
CTCGCGCATCGCGGCATATTTCGCGCGCTTCATAGAATCAGGAGCTTTTTCAATAAAGTCCGAGAGAACATTATCAAGGAACCTCATCACATCCTCAATAAAGGTCGGATGGCTCTGCCATTCATCAAATTTCTCGAGGTTCAACGAGGACAAGCAACACACCGCCGTCCGTTCATTCCCCAAATGATCTTCACCAGTCGGCAAGGTAATCTCGGAGCAAAGATTAGACATCTTCACATTCAAACCAGCCATTTTATGGTGATCTGGAATAGCGTCATTCACATGATCTATAAAGACAAAATATGGCTCGCCTGTTTCGATA